>PXEI01000313.1 GCA_003564775.1 Spirochaetaceae bacterium | reverse complement strand
GGAGCGTTGCGTCTGAAGGCCAGGTTCCGCGATGAAGCACGCGTGCTCAGTTTGTGCGCCCGGATCTCGGGGCGGCGACTCAGTTCGGTCGTTGTGTTATTGGTACAGAAAGAGTACCGCGTTGAAGATCCTGCCCACCCAGACCCTGACCAACTCTTTCGGTCGGTACCGCTCTCAATGCCTTCCGAGATCGAGCTTGATGAGGTTGAGAAAAAGCTTAACTCGGTACGCTCACTCCTGGAAAGCCTGGCGCATGCCGAGCCCAGCGAGTATCCGTCCTGTGGGTCCCCACACTGTAGTTGTCAGAGACATGACCTCCCCAAGGACAATGTCTTCACCTTGTTTCTGGCTTCGGGAACTGCTGAGCGCTTTATGGAGCAAGGTATACAGAGGATTGTCGATATCCCCGAGGAAGCCAAGCTTGGTCGCCGGCAGCGCATTCAACGCGAGGCGCTCATTCGAAATAAACCATACATAGACCGCGGACTCATTCGCGAGTTTGTGGGCAGGTTGCGGTATCCGGTGGGGTATCTGGATTTCGAGGCAATTGCCTCCCCGGTGCCACTGTACTCAGGAACTTCGCCGTGGCAGTACGTACCGTTTCTCTTCTCACTGCATACCGAGGCGGAGACAGGCGCACCAGCTCAGCACAAGACTTTCTACTGTAGGCCGGAGCTCGATGAGCGGGCAGAGCTTGCTGCTCAGCTGGACGCTGCCCTTGAAGGGCTCAACTCTATAGTGGTGTTTGACGCGTCACTTGAAAAGCGCATTATGCGCTCGCTGCTGGCCGCCGGATACCTTGCGGAAGAACGGCTCGGTGACCCCTTTGCCGAACGGATTGTAGACCTGTTGCCGCTGTTTCGGGAGTTTGCGTGGTATGCACCTGAGCAACGAGGAAGCGTTTCGCTAAAGGCAGTTCTTCCGCTGATGACAAAGCAGGTTGGGTACGAGAGCCTTGAGGTGGCCGATGGCCTGGCAGCCGGAGTTGGGTATCTTGCTGCTCGGAGGGACTCAGTTCGGGGGCTGCCTGCAGCTGAGGAGAGGGTAGGACTTGGCGATAATCTGATAGAGTATTGCGCAGTGGATACGCTCGGCCTCTACTACATCGTGCAACGTTTGAGGGTACTGGCCGAGGGCACAGATCTACCCGCTGAAGGCAGGTAGGACTCAGCTGGCCAAGAAGATCTCGGCCAGCTGCAGAATGTCTATATCGCCTCGGAACGACCTTGTTCAAGCTGAAGCGTAATGCTGGTTGCGTCACATACCTCGGTTGGTCCGTAGTACTGAACCGCTCCTGGATAGCGGTATACGGTTTCTTTGGCCCAGGTTTTGCGTTGATCTTCGAATGCCCGGAACGGCGCACCGGAGGTCTCCACCAAGGCCTTTTTGATTACGGGTTTATCCTTACCGTGGCGGCGCTCCAGATTCATCATCTGTGCCAGCGGTGTCCCGCCAGCGCGCCATTTCGAGGCCTTGTCCGCGAGCCCCCGTACTGTTGCAATATAACCATTGAGCTTGTTGAGAATGAGGAGCGCGGTGGTTCGGCCTAGCGCGTGACAATAGTCGGAGTCAAAGTTTGACGGGAAGGCGCACCGTCCTTCATAGCCAAAGAAGTGGGTCAGGCTGGAAAACTTTCCATCGAACTCACCACGTGACTTACGCTCACGGAGAGTTGTGGTAACCATGTCTACCAGGAGCTCTTCGGTCTCGATACGAGAAACTTGCACGTTTCCGTGGGGATCTCGGTCCATGAGAAGTTGCCGTTGAATCTCATTTGGCAGGGTGGAGAAAACGTATGACGCATCACGTGAGAGGCGGCGGTTGACCCACTCAGCCTGGTCTTCAAACGTGGTCAGGGTACCAAAGTAGTCTTCGTCCTCGGCTAAGAGGGTGTTCAGCTCTGCAATAAGGGTGTTCATCTCGGGGATTGCTTCAATGAGTCCTTCCGGTACCAGAACCAGACCAAAGTCTTCGCCTTGTTTCGAGCGCTCTACGATAGTTGACACAATGTTCTCTACAATGGCGTCGAGTGTTATCCCCTTCTCGGCGACTTCTTCGCCAATCAGGCAGATGTTGGGACGCGTTTGCAGGGCACATTCCAGCGCGATGTGTGATGCCGAACGCCCCATGAGCCGAATAAAGTGCCAGTATTTCTTTGCTGAGTTTGCGTCGCGCGCGATATTGCCTATGAGCTCGGAGTAGGTTTTTGTGGCAGTGTCGAAGCCGAACGACACCTCAATCTGCTCGTTTTTCAGATCTCCATCGATCGTCTTAGGTACGCCAATTACCTGAATGCTGGAGCCGACAGCGGCGAGGTGCTCGGCAAGAAGGCCAGCGTTTGTGTTCGAGTCGTCACCACCGATGACAACCAGCGCAGTAATGCCCCGGCGTTCAAAGACTTCCACGGTCTTTTGAAACTGTTCCTCGCTTTCTAACTTGGTGCGCCCGGAGCCGATCATGTCAAAACCGCCGGTGTTGCGGAACGGTGCCACGAACTCGGGAGTGAGCTCCACACAGTCGTCTGCCAGGATCCCCCCTGGACCATTTCGGAAACCAAACAGCTTGGAGTCCTTGTTAGCTGCCTTGAGTCCGTCGAGAATCCCAATAATGACGTTATGTCCACCTGGTGCCTGTCCGCCGGACAGAATCACCCCTACGTTGCGAGCTCCCGCTACGGACGGGTTGTCACCCTCGACAAACTCTACCGGCTTGGAGTTAAAGGTAAGTGGGAAGAGTTCCTGTACACCGGCGCTTTCGTTAGCGCTTGCTGGGCTTCCGCTGAACTTGACCGCTATCTTGGTCGGTGCCTGGGATAGAATTGAAGGAGTCTTGGGTTGGTACTCATTGCGTGCTTTTTGAAGTGGTGAGATCTGCATTGTTTTTCTCCATTTAGGTCGTTCAAATTGCGCATTACTCGGGAACCTGCGGCCTACGATTGTAGTGGTACAAGTGTAGTGGGGCCAAAGAGAAAGATCAAGTTCCTGGGCAATCCGTGTTGATGCGCAGGGCCCCGGACGCTAAACTGGGCTTCACTATGCAACAGATTGGTCCGGTTCTTCTTTCCCCAGCCATCCAGCGCTACGCGTGGGGATCCGCTACAGATTTTCCGCAACTGTTCGGGATACCCAATCCGGAAGGTGATCCTATGGCCGAGTTGTGGTATGGCACTCATCCGGACGGCCCGACCCAGGTGTGTGACCCATCAGGTTCTTCGGCGGGTTATGACCTTCGCTCGCATGTACAACAGACCCCGGTGCAGATGCTTGGAGATGAAGTTCATGAGCGCTTTGGTTCGGAGTTACCCTTTTTGCTGAAGGTGCTTGCCGCAAGCCAACCGCTTTCGTTGCAGGCACATCCAAGCAAGGAACAGGCCCAGGAGGGCTTTGCGCGAGAGGAGGGTCTATGCATTCCAGTTGACGCTCCGCATCGCAGTTACCGTGACCGCAATCACAAACCGGAACTCATTACCGCGCTTACACCATTTGGTGCGATGGTCGGGTTCCGCGAACCTGGTGTAATAGAGGGCCTTATCGCACCTTTCGGGCCCGGGGGAGTTCCGCTCCGTGATGCGCTCAGGTCGCGTGGTCTGGAGGGTCTGTATGACGCGATCTCCGAGCTATCTCCCGCCCGACTGCAGAACCTTGTCCAGGTTGTGCACAGCCTGATTCCTGCCGCCCATGACCGGGAAGAAGAGTCCCGAGACGAAACGTCCCGAGAAGAAGAGCTCATACAGGCTCTCTGTTACCGAACCATAGTGAGCCTATCCTCGGCCTACCCCAATGATCCGGGCGCACTTGCTCCACTCTATCTGAATGTGTTGCAGTTGCAGCCAGGCCAGGCTCTATATCTTCCGGCGGGAATACTCCATGCCTACCTGCACGGAGTAGGGGTGGAGGTTATGGCCAACTCAAACAACGTGCTTCGGGGTGGTTTGACTTCCAAGTTCATTGACCGGGCAGAGTTGCGGCGCGTTGTGCAATTTGAGCCGTACCAGGCTCCACTGCTTACCGGGACAGCACCAGATGAGTACGCTACGTCGTTTGAGGAGTTTGCACTGTCCCGGCTTGAACTCTCTACGGGACAGCTCCCGGTCGATAGGGCCCAACCAGGCCCGGAGATTCTCCTGTGTACACACGGCACGGCGCTCTTTCAGGCAAGCTCACAGGCAGGCCCGTTCCCGCTTCGAGAGCTTGAACTACCGGCTGGCAAAGCTGTTTTCGTGCCAGCCACTTGTGCTTCCTATGTTCTCACCGGCCCGGCAACAGTCTTTCGTGCAACCGTCGGTATGGCTCCCGCATGATTACGGTCTGGGTCGATGCCGACAACTGTGTCCGTGAGGCACGTGAGTTTGTGGAGCGTGCCGCGTGTCGTGGGCGAGTGCGCGCAGTGTTCGTGGCCGACCGCCCAATTCGCACCGCAGAAAGTCCGCACATAGAGCGCGTGGTGGTTGCCTGCGGTGATCAAGAGAGTGACACCTATATACAGGAACGGGTCGAGATGGGCGATATCGTAGTGACCCGCGATATTCCCCTGGCCGCCGAGCTGGTTGAGCAGGGGGTGGTTGTGTTGAACGACAGAGGCACCGTCTGGAGTACCGAAAACGTACGCGAGCGCCTTTCCATGCGGGACTTCAAGGAAGCTATGCGGGAGCAAGGGCTTGCTCCCAAGCGTATGCAGCGCTATGAAAAGCGAGATGCAGCAGCTTTTGTTGCTGCTCTGGACCGTGAAATTACCCGCTCCACCGCGAAGTACGGCCGCCCGGAGTAATCAAGAGCGGCGGGCGGCCGGGAATAGCGGAGGACCTGGGGCGTGATCTCTTCTTAAAACTCAGCAGAACGCGGAGTACGAGGGAAGGGAATCACATCCCGAATGTTCTGCATACCGGTAACGTACTGAAGCAGGCGCTCAAAGCCCAAACCGAAACCGGAGTGTGGCACCGTGCCAAAGCGACGCAGGTCCAGGTACCACCAGTAGCTAGCAGGATCAAGATCCGACTCGCGCATGCGACGCTCAAGTACATCGACCCGTTCCTCACGCTGACTTCCCCCAATGATCTCGCCCAAGCGTGGCACCAGCACATCCATGGCTCGTACGGTTTTTTCGTCCTCGTTCAGTTTCATGTAGAATGCTTTGATTTCTTTGGGATAGTCGGTGACAATAATTGGGCCGCGCACGACTTCCTCGGTAAGATACTTCTCGTGCTCGGACTGCAGGTCGGAACCCCAGCTCACCTTGTACTCAAAATCACGGCCCGAGGCTTCAAGCTCCCTCACCGCGTCGGTGTAGGTCATGTGGGTAAAGCTTGAACTCACCAGACGTTCAAGCGCCTCTATGAGCCCCTTCTCAATGCGGAGGTCAAAGAACTCCATGTCCTCACCACAGTCGCGCAGCACCGCACCAATAACACTTTTGAGAAACTTCTCGGCCAGCTCCATGTTACCTTCCAGGGCACAGAAGGCAAGCTCCGGTTCAACCATCCAGAACTCGGCCAGGTGTCGGGTTGTGTTGGACTGCTCGGCACGGAAGGTCGGGCCAAAGGTGTACACGCGCTCCATAGCACACGCAAAAATCTCTGCGTTCAGTTGGCCGCTTACCGTGAGGTAGGAGGGTTTGCCGAAAAAGTCCCTGGTATAGTCAATCTCGGCACCCGACGCCGCAGCTTTGGCAAGATCTAATGTGGTCACCTGAAACAAGGCCCCGGCACCCTCAGCATCACTGGCCGTGATAATGGGTGAGTGCAGGTAGAGGAAGCCTTCATCCTGAAAAAACGTATGTATAGCCATAGAAGCGGCGTTGCGTACCCGTGTCACCGCCCCAAAGGTGTTGGTTCGTGGACGCAGGTGTGCTATCTCGCGCAGGTACTCAAAGGAGTGACGCTTCTTTTGCAGCGGGTAGGTCTCTGGAGGGGCGTCGCCCACGACAGTGAAGGAACGCACCGAAAGCTCAACCCGTTGCCCCTTACCCGGGCTCTCAACCAGTTCCCCCTCAACCTCAATGCTCGCACCGGTATGGAGGCGTTCAAGCTGGTCGGCTGTATGTCCGGCATCACTGCTTATCACGGCCTGAAGGTTTGAGAGACACGAGCCGTCGTTAATCTCTACAAAGCACACGTTTTTCGCCTCACGCCGGGTACGAATCCAGCCGTGGATACGACATGTCTCACCCGGCATGCCCTCTGCTAAGGCTGTAACAACACGACGCAGTGCCGGTGCCGAGTCATGCCTATTCTTCTGGTGTTCGCTCATCGATGTCTCCTTCTGCTCTGTCTATCCTTAGCATGAGACCCGAGTTGCGTCAACGAAGTGAGATTGTGTAGCAGCTTCCTTCCTCGGTGCAGCCCAGCGCTTCTTCACGGCCGTCGACCAGACGAGTGGCGTAGATCTTGTCCGGTAAGATATCCAGCACCAGAGTACTGCCGCGGTGAGTGATCTTGAATGAAAGCTTGCGCCAGTTCTTTGGCAGATGCGGGTTCAGCTCGATCTTGTCCCTATACAGGTTTACCCCAGCAAAGCCTTTGAAGAGAATTTCAATAGTGCCAGCCATCACCCCGCAGTGGATGCCTTCCATCGTAGTGCCGCCTTGGGTGTCGTAGATATCGCTTCTCAGGGCTTCAAGGAACCAGTTCCACTTATCCTGCCGGTGTGTGCGCAGATAGTTCGATATTGAGGAGTGCACCACGTAACTCAAGGTACTGCCATGACTCGTACGTTCGGTGTAGTACTCGTAGTTTGTCCGAAGCAACTGCAGTGGGTCGCCGGTCTCATACCCCATGAGGTTGAGAATATTGTTCACCTGTCCGGGCGACAGCATGTAGAAACACTGCAGCACATCAGCCTGCTTAATGGCCTTGTAGCGGTTTGGTGATATGCCCTCTGCTTTGAGAATGCGGTCCAGACGTCGGATGTTGCCGTACTTGCTGCGGTACTCGTTCCAGTTCAGCTCTTCCAGCTCCATCCACCCGGAAAACTGTTCAATCAATCCGTCGTCACGGATCGGAACATACATTTTGCGAACAATATCGTCCCACAACTCCAGTTCACTCTCTTCAAAGTTCAACCGTCTGTGCATCTCTTGCTTTACAGTTTCAGGTCGATGTTTGAACGTGTTCGTGGTTTTGTGGAGGAGCCAGGCGGTCATTATGTTGGTGTAGGCGTTGTCGTCCAGGCCACCATCCTCGCTGTCGGGATACTGTGTGTGGAACTCATCAGGCCCTACAACCTGGCGAATGTGATAACGGCCGTCCTGCTCTTCAAGCTGGGCGATCTCGGCCCAGAAGCGGGCAATCTCTATGAGCATCTCCATACCGTACTCGTTGACGAACTCCTCATCGCCGGTTGTGTAGAAGTACTCCCAGATGTTGTAGGCGACCGCGATGTTGATGTGCCGTTGCAGGTACGTCAGGTCGGAGTCCCATTCGCCGCTGTTCGGGTTATAGTGCAGGGTCTGAGAGTCTCTGCCCCCGTCGTCGGCCGACTGCCACGGGTACAGCGCTCCTGAAAACTGCTCGTTTCTCGCAATCTCTCGTGCCGCCTCAAGGCGGCGGTAACGGTACATAAGATGGTTGCGGGTCACCGCTGGAAAATGCAGGTTGTAGAAGGGTGAGATAAACAGTTCATCCCAGAAGATATGTCCACGGTACGCCTCGCCGTGCAGCCCTCGGGCGGGCAGGCCCCAGTCCACAAAGGTACTTGTGGGGTTGGCTGTCGTCAGCAGATGATATGCATGCAGACGCAGCGC
The DNA here is from genome assembly GCA_003564775.1 of Spirochaetaceae bacterium. Lineage (GTDB taxonomy): Bacteria > Spirochaetota > Spirochaetia > DSM-27196 > SLAA01 > SLAA01. The sequence goes on along the minus strand of PXEI01000313.1, from coordinate 16,536 downwards.
TTTTTGGGCAAAGCGGTCGCCCTCAATGACAAAATCGGCATGGTTCCAGTACTCGGTCCACACTGCCTTATGGCGCTCAAGCAGGTGCCCAAAACCCGCTACGCCGTCCAAGGTTTCACGCGCGGCCTGAGCAGGCGCATCTGAGTCCCAGGCGGCCGAGGTGAACAGCGCTATGGTCTTTTCGTACGTGTAGCTTTGGCCCTGCTCAAGCTCTACAGAGAACAGCTCGGTCACCAGGCCCGGCTCGGTGAGGACCTGCCGGTGCGGGAAAATCTGCTCTCCTTTGGTGTAAAAGCGTGAGACTGAGCTCATACAGATCTCTATTCCGGACTCGTTAGTTCGTACACAGAGGTAAACCTGGTTGTCCGTCCCGTCCCGGTCCGCATTTTCGGCAACTTCGCCGGAGGCAACTGGTTCTATGTGCTTGCTGCTGAGCGCACGGTAGCGTTCAACACCGTAGTTGTACACCGTTCCGTCCAGGCTTGACCGCAGGGTCACTGTGCCGGAGTAGTTGCGCGGAGTCAGGGTGTACTCAATGGCACCAATGTGGACCTGATCAAGACTTGCTATTCGCTGGCTGCGAATTGTGGTGACATGACCTGCCCTGTCACGAAGTGTTAGTTCACGAAGCATAACTCCATTGCGAATGTCCAGGTGATGTGTGTAGTCAAGCACCTCGCAATCCAGTGGATTGAGCGGTGTGCCGTTCTCCACTCGCGTCTCAATACCAAGCCAGTTTGGGCAGTTCACAAAGTCGTTGTTGTAAATGTTTTTGCCGTGTATCTCGGAGCCTAGACGATTATAGACCCCTGCTATGTAGGTTCCCGGGTAGTGTGTGTTCCCTCGTATCCCTTCACCTTCATATGCTCCACGAGTACCGAAATACCCGTTACCGACGGTGGTCAAAGCCTCGCGCAGCCGTTCTTCGGCCGGATCGAATCCGTGGTATCGGAGTGACCACGCCTCTGTGTGTCTGGTATCTGCAAACCAGGTGCCAAGGTTCTCCAACGACAACTCAGCCATGTCGTTCACAACAATGTCGGCGCCACTCGCATAGAACTCCTGAGACGACTCTTTTGGGGCAAGCCCAACCACCAGGCCAAAGTTCCCGTTTCGACCTGCTGTCATGCCAGTTTTCGAGTCCTCTACCATTATGCAGTCGTACGGCTCAACTCCGAGCCTCTCGGCGGCTAGCACGAAGATATCGGGCTCAGGTTTTGATCTGAGCCCCATCTCGAAACTCGTCACACCGTCGACGACTGCCTCGAACAGGGGGGCCAGGCCGGTTTCCTGGAGAATGTAACGGCTGTTCTTGCTAAACGAGGCGCCCCCTACCTTGACGCCACATTCATGAAGGAGATGCACGAACGCCACTGTTGAGTCGTACAGTCGTACGCCCTGTTCTCGTACCAGTTTACGGAAGGTGATGTTCTTACGGTTGCCGATCCCGCAGATGGTTGTGTGTTCTGGAGGATCGGAAGGCGAGCCAAATGGCAGAGCGATGTCCCGCGACTCGAGGAAAGCCTTGACCCCTTGATAACGAGGGCGATCGTCGACGAGGGGCACATAGTCATTTTTGTAGGTGAACTCAAGCATCTGACCCGGTGGAGCCTTTCTGCGCAGCACGTCTTCAAATGTTGTTTTCCAGGCGCTGAAATGCAGCTCGTCGGTTGCGGCAATAACTCCATCTAGATCAAGAATAGCTCCCTTACACTCCATTGCTACTCCTTCACGTCTAAACATACTGAGACCTTCCGGCGGACGTCCAATACCGGGCTTTCCTTGAAGGCCGAGCGGATGTACGTTCTAGGCTATACTGGGCTGCATTGTACAGTGGACGACATCAAGAACAACCAGAGGAGATCGAGTGGAAAAGGTAGCGGAGTTCTATCAGCTCATGGATGAAAGCGCAACGATCCGGCGCATCATGGCAGACTACTACTTGCTGCGAATGGCAAGTCCAACTCAAATTGAGTTTCTCAAACGTATTGCGGTGACCCTGGACAATGCACCCCGCGATCAACAAGGGGTGTTGCGTTTGAAGGACGAGCAAGACCGCGTCGTCCTCATCAAGGACGAGTACGAGACAAGCGAGTTACAGAAAGACATTCGCTTTTTTGAACACGGAGAAGCGCTGTTCCTCAACTACCTGTCGGAGATTCACCCCGGTTTCGGCGAGGAACTGCAACAGCTGTGCACCTTCATTGGTTCCGAGCCATACGACCTCTTCTTCACCGATCGTGACGGGACGGTTAATAACTACTGTGGGCGTTACCGTTCCTCTATACAGCCTGCATACAACGCGGTCTATCTCTCGCGCTTTGGAAAGACCGTCCGCCAAACTCCGGTAATACTCACCTCCGCACCGCTCATGGAGGACGGGATCCGTGAACTCTGCGTAATACCCGAGCCTATCTATGTGCTTGCCGGCTCCAAGGGTGGCGAGTACAGCACCTTTGATGGCCCACGTGTTTCACGTCCAGTTCCGGACTGGGTGGAGAAAGCTATGGACTCTCTCAACGCAAGAATCGAACAGCTCCTGCAACAGCCAGCCAACCACGTGTTCACGCAGATCGGCTCCGGATTCCAGAAGAAGCTTGGTGAGACAACCGTCGCGTATCAAGACGTATTCGGATCAATCCCGGAACAAGACTCACGACGCTTTGTAGATGAACTCCACAGGGTCGTTGCGGACGTGGATGGTGAAGGACACCATATTCGCGTCGAGGATACCGGGAAAGACCTTGAGCTCATGCCTACACGTGGAGGCGGAACAGTAAGCCACTTCACCAAGGGAGACGGCCTAAGGTTTCTGGTGAATGAGCTTGAACTGCAGGTAGCCGGTAAACGCATTCTGATTTGTGGCGACACCGAGGCAGACCTGCCCATGGTGGAGGCCGCGGTAGCTCTCGGAGCTGACGTTTCCGCGGTATTTGTGACCAGTGACAAGGATCTTCGAGGTCGCGTGTATGAAACCGGGGCGCGATGTGAGTTCGTGTCTACCCCGGATGTGCTTGTTGCCGGTCTTGATCGGTCGGCATCGGGTTAGGCATCTGTTGGGACGCGCACGGTTAAATCCAGCGCTTGCTGCGAAAGAAACGCAGCATCCCTGCTGCGGTGAGTGCCATCACACCCAGTGTTGCTGGGTAGGCCCAAGGCCACCCAAGTTCCGGCATGTGGACGAAGTTCATTCCGTAGATTCCGGCGACAAAGGTAAGTGGAATGAAGATGGTGGAGATGATCGTCAACACCTTCATAATGCTGTTCATCCGGTTGCTAATGCTTGAGAGATAGATATCCATAGAGCCGGAGGCGAGTTCTTGCAGGCCTTCTAGAATCTCAAGAACATGAATAACATGGTCATAGAGGTCGCGCAAGAACAGGCGCGTATCGGCACCTATCATGCTGGACTCCTCGCGCGACAGGCGGTAGACCATTTCTCTCGTCGGCCAGAGTGAGCGGCGCAGGTACAACAGGTCGCGCTTGAGCGCCTGAATCTGCACAACTACCTCCGGGCTCGGGTCAAGAACCACCACTTCTTCTATCGGTTCAATACGGGTCTCAATCTGCTCCAGGAGGATGTAGTACTGATCCACAATGGCATCAAGCAGGCAGTACCCCAGGTAGTCGGCACCCCGGCGACGTATACTGCCCTTGCCGTTTCGCAGGCGGCTGCGTATAGGATCAAAAACATCACCCGCGAACTCCTGAAAAGAGATAACGACCCTATCCAGAATCAAAAGGCTCACCTGTTCAACCTCAATAAGATGTTGATCCACGGCCGCTTGTCTCTGTGAGTTCGCGGTGGGCCCTTCAGGGGTTGGCGGCATTTCTTGCCGACGGAGCATCTTCAGCACAACAAACAGGTAACCGTCGTACTCATCTACCTTGGGACGCTGGTCTGTATTGACAATGTCCTCCTGCACCAGGGAGTGAATGCCGAACCGCTCACAAATCCTGGTCACTGTGCTGACGTCGTGTACGCCATCCACATTGATCCAGGTGACCGCCGAGGGCAGTGGTAGCGCAATCAGCTCGTCCAGGCTGAGCTCTGTGCGGAAGGAGCTGCCGTCGGCATCGTACTCCATAACCGAGACCGCTACGGGCTCTTCATTCTTTTCTCCGATATGCACCGGAGTTCCCGGCGCGAGTCCTGTCTTATGGGCGCGAGTGAAGAGTTTTCGTTTAATCATAAGGTGATCGTACCCTAGTGTCACATTTCTGAGAAGCTTGGCCTTGCTGGGCGGGAGGTGTTACACTCCACAGCATGCAACTAAAGATTGAGTCTGAGGTAGCTCCGCTTGAGGCAGTTATTGTGCATAGCCCCGGCGCCGAGATCGAGTCAATGACGCCGGATACAGCGTCCGAGTTGTTGTATAACGACATTATTCCGCTTTCGGTCGTGCAGACTCACCACCATGAGTTTACCGCCTTCCTCAAGACTCAGTGTCAGGTCTATGAGTTGCGCGACCTCGCCGCTGAGGGGCTGCGTCAGGATGAGGAACTGCGCTCCGCGCTGTGTCGCGCAACCGTTGATACCGATCCCTCCGAGTTTGCGCCGGATCTGGATCTGCTCAGCAGTCTCTCCGCCGAGGATCTGGTAGACACTATAATTCATGGTATACCGCTTGAGCTCGACACACTCAGTGCCTTTCTATCCGAACGGCGCTACAGGCGTCCTCCCTTGCCTAACCTCTACTTCATGCGTGACTCGGCGGCTGTGGTTCGTGGCGGTGTGGTTTCAAGTGCTATGGCATACCCGGTACGAGCGCCGGAGGTATTTCTCACACGTGCGGCTCTGCAGGCGCCGCTCATATTCGCTGGTGTAGCTGAGGCTGTTGGCCATGGGCCTACGGCACCACCAATGCGCCTTGAGGGTGGGGATATCCTCGTTCTGAAAAAAGACCTGTTGCTGATTGGAGTCTCGGAGAGAACCAGTTCACAGGCTATAGACAGACTCATTGTAAATCTGAGCGCGATGTACCAGGAGCCGTTCACGGTTGTCGCGGTGCCGTTGCCGCGTGAGCGTTTTGCGATCCACCTTGATATGCTGTTTACTCAGATCGACGAAGCAAGCGCTCTCGTTCATGCCCCATGTATGACTCACAGCACTGCATTGCCAGCAATAACGATACGTGTGGAGCCAGCAGGGAGGAAAGGAGCTTGCAGCCAAACTCTGAGGCACGCCTCATCTGTGCTTGCCGCGCTTTCTGAGCAGGGTCTGGATCTGAAACCAGTGCTGTGTGGCGGTGAGAATCCGGTGAGGCAGGCTCGTGAACAGTGGCTGTCGGCTTGCAACGCATTCGCCTTTGCCCCCGGCAAGATTGTGGCATATGACTGCAACCCGGCCACCTTGGACCAGCTGTCTCGCACTGGCTACGCCGTGCTTCCGGCGGCAGAGTTTATTGCCGGTCGCGAACATGTTTCATCCTACGACCGACTCGCCGTTACAATTCCCGGAGCGGAGCTTGCGCGTGGCGGTGGTGGCCCGCGCTGCATGACCCTGCCGCTGCTGCGCAGTTAAGCACTGTCCAACAAGGATTGTTCCGGTACAACGCCTGTGCTCGGTGCCGTTTGACGTACAGTTGCCTCGGGACAACCTCTTGGATTGACGACGCAAAGCCCGTATACTGAGCTTTACAACAACCGGTCACTCTTTACCGGCACCTTGGTGCCAGTGACAAACAGGACAGTTCTTTATGACACGAAACAGCGATCTTCGCATTGTATCCGCCACACCGCTTGTACCGCCTGAGGTGCTTAAGCAAGAGTATCCGCAACCAGAAGTGAGTGCTACAACCGTCACCGAGAGCCGTCGGGTTATTGAGCGCATCCTCCGTGGAGAGGACTCGCGAATGCTTGCTCTGGTTGGGCCGTGCTCCATCTATGACCCTGAAGCGGCCTTTGATTACGCCCGCCGTCTCAAGGCTCTGAGTGATGAGCTCCAGGATCAGCTCTATTTTGTTATGCGAGTGTACTTTGAGAAGCCGCGAACACGGCTCGGCTGGCGGGGTCTGATTATTGACCCCACCCTTGACGGGCGCAAAGATATACAGGCCGGGCTCCGTATGGCCCGCTCTATTCTTATTGAGATTACGAGCATGGGACTACCTGCTGGCAGTGAGATGCTGGATCCAATTGTACCGCAGTTTCTGGACGATCTAGTTTCTTGGGCATCTATAGGGGCCCGCACGACCGAGTCGCAGACACATCGCGACATGGCAAGCGGACTATCCATGCCGGTTGGGTTCAAAAACGGAACCGACGGAAGCGTAGAAAACGCAATTAACGCCTTCTCGGCGGCTATGCATCCACAGAGCTTTATAGGAATTGATCAGAAAGGGCTCACGAGCATTCTTGCCACCAACGGAAACACCGCTGGCCATGTCATTTTGCGCGGCGGACGCAAGGGGCCCAACTATGGAGTCTCCGAGATCGCTGCCGCATGTGAGGAGCTCAGAGCCGCAAAGCTTCCACCGGTCGTGATGGTAGATTGCAGCCATGCGAACAGCGGCAAGGATTACCGGCGTCAGGGTGAGGTTTTGCAGGATGTAGTCCAGCAGCGAGCCGGAGGCAGCGCGGAGATCATTGGCTTTATGCTTGAGAGCAATCTCAAACCCGGCTCGCAGAAGCTTGAAGACCCCGAAACGCTCGAGTATGGAATGTCAATTACCGACGGATGTATCGGGTGGGAAGAAACCGAAACTCTACTCCGCGAGGTTCATTCAGTACTTGCTCAGGCAAAAGGGGGGCATCATGGGTGAAGATATCCGAGCCGTTGCGGCCGCCGCTCGTGACGCATCACGGCTGCTTGCGGCAGAGCCCACCACGCGGAAGAACGCAGCCCTGGAGGCGGTGGCTGCGAGTTTAGAGGCTGAAAAAAAGCAGATACTGGCAGCCAACCGCCACGATATAGCGGCTGCCGAGACCGCGGGCCTGGCCGAGCCATTGCTGAAGCGATTACGCTTTGACGAGGCCAAGCTTGCCGAGGCAGTGCGGGGTATACACAGTGTTGTTTCGCTGCCAGACCCGGTCGGCCGGGTGCAGGAACTCCGTGAGCTTGATGAAGGGCTGTTACTGAAAAAGGTCGGGTGTCCCATTGGTGTGATTGGAATGATCTTTGAGTCGCGCCCGGATGCACTCGTGCAGATTGCCAGTCTCTGCCTTAAGAGCGGCAATGGGGTGCTGCTGAAGGGTGGAAGTGAGGCCCGCGAGACAAACAAGGCGCTGGCGGCTGCTATAGCCCGCGGCGCCGAGGCGGCGGGCATGCCTTCGGGGTGGATAGGCCTGCTGCAGACACGTGAGGATGTGGGAGCTATGTTGGCGCTCGATGACGACATCGACCTCATTATTCCCCGCGGTTCCAACGAGTTTGTGAAGCACATCATGGACAATACGCGGATCCCAGTGCTTGGGCATGCCGACGGAATATGTCATGTTTTTGTAGATGCTGCCGCCGATATCGATATGGCCCTCAGGGTAGTGAGTGACTCCAAGACGCAGTATGTGGCGGTATGCAACGCTGCCGAGACCTTGTTGGTTCATAGAGATATTGCAGACCGGTTTCTTCCCGAGCTGGCGGTAACACTCTCTGAGCAGGGCGTACGACTCCGTGGTTGCAAGGTGACGCAGAAGTATCTCCCGGATATTGAACACGCAACTGAGCTGGACTGGGAAACCGAGTACCTGGACTACATCCTCGCGGTGCGGGTAGTAGACGACCTGGATGCCGCCGTTTCCCACATTAACCAGTATGGCTCCGGCCACACCGACGCAATTGTGACAACCCACGCCGAGACCGCCGAGCTCTTCATGGATCTTGTGGACTCGGCAAGCGTAATGTGGAACTGTTCCACCCGCTTCGCGGACGGCTTCCGCTACGGTCTCGGCGCCGAGGTCGGCATCAGCACCGTCAAGGTGCATGCTCGCGGCCCGGTCGGGCTGGAGGGGCTGTGTACCTATAAGTGGCGGGTGCGTGGGGCTGGGCACGTTGTGGCCGAGTACAGCGGCCCGAATGCACGCAGCTTTACTCATCGCACATTGGCTCTTCCAGAAGCCGACTCTACCTAAGCCTTATGCGAGACTTTTCCTCGGTCCAGCGAGTTGTGGTCAAGATCGGCACCAACGTTCTGCGCTCTGCAAACGGTGGTATAGACACGACATATATCAGAGACCTTGCTGAGCAGGTGTGTTCGTTGGTCAATGCTGGCAAACAAGTGGTGGTCGTGACGTCCGGCGCAATCGGGATGGGCGCCGCCGAGCTTGGAATCGGTGGCCGTATCGATACGGTGAAGCTCAGGCAGGCCTGCGCAGCGGTGGGACAACCTATCCTCATGAACACCTACAAGGAGGCCTTCTCGCGACATAACACCAGCGTTGCTCAGGTGTTGCTCACCCGTGAAGTCCTTGACAATCGCACGAGCTATCTGAACCTCAGGAACGCAATCGAGACACTGTTATCCCTGGGTGTTGTTCCAGTGGTGAATGAGAACGACTGTGTCTCCACTGCAGAGATTGGGACGACATTCGGTGACAATGATCGCCTCTCGGCGCTGGTCGCAAGCAAGGTAGATGCCGAGGTGCTTATCCTTCTCAGCGACATTGATGCACTTTACGACAGTGATCCTCGCACAACCAGCGGAGCACATCCAATTCGAACCGTTCCGCAGATTACCGACGAGGTGCTGGCCGCGGCCGGTTCTCCCGGGACTCGCTTTGGCCGTGGAGGTATGCAGAGCAAACTGGCGGCAGCGCTGGTTGCGGAGAACGCAGGCTGTCCCATGCTACTTGCGCACGGCCGTGAGCCCCATGTTCTGTCTCGCCTCCTTGCTGGTGAGGAAATTGGCACCGTGTTTCTTGCCAAGCGGCGTCTTGGGAATCGTGTCCGGTGGATCCTGAACAGTGAGCCTCAGGGACGGGTTACGATAGATGAAGGAGCATTGGCCGCGATACGCAATAAGAACAGTCTGCTGCCGACCGGAATTGTGCGTGTTGAGGGCGTGTTCCCTGCTGGAGCCGTGGTGAACCTCAATAATTGTGGCAAGATCGTCACCTCCATGAACAGTCATGAACTTGCAGCACTCGCGGGCAAACACAGCCGCGAAATAGAGAAGCTGCTTGGTGGCGGCCGGAAAGACTTTATTGCCCGCCCTGAAGACATGGTGTTTTTTGATGAAGACTCTTAAAGTACTCATCAACTCCATGCCCCTCTCGGTTTTCATCGGGGTGAACCCTGGTGAGACCGCTCATCCACAACCGATTGAACTTGATGTAGAGATAGAGCTTGACCCTGCCTCTGTGTTCTCGTCCTCGCCCGCATCGGTGGCGGGTAGACACCGCAGCTCGCTGGATCATACCGTTGACTACGGCGAACTTGCGGCCGCGGTCCGGAAGTATGTCGAGGCTGACGGACGCGTCTTTGACCTGCTCGAGGAGCTCACAGCAGATCTCTTCAGCCTTGTTTCACTGGCCGCACCCCAGGCACGCCGTATCTGTATCGGTGTTCGTAAGCCGCAGGCACTTGGCGGTGCTGGTGTTCCGATGGTGCTCTGCGACGGGCCACCCGTTCGCGACGCCGGAGGCCAGGATTCATCAGCTGAGGCTTTGGATAACGAGAGTGGTCTGGGAACGTCTTAAGATATTTCGTGTCTTAAAAGCACCTGACTAGCTAAATATTGTGAAAAGTTTCATAAAAAGAGAAAAATTGCCTTGCCGGATTGGTAAATGTATGTCATATTACCGGGGAATATTAACAATAAGGAGACCATATATGGCTTATTCTGTTAACGATGCTTGCATCAACTGTGGCGCATGTGATCCGGAATGTCCGGTAGACGCCATTTCCGAGGCTAACGGTGTACGAGTTATTGATCCCATGACCTGCACCAGCTGTGGCGCATGCCTTGATGTATGTCCCACCGACGCAATTGACGTTGGCTAAACGTTTTTAGTTCCGCGAGAATTCCCCACTCTAAGGCGCGACCGTTTCGGTGGCACCAAGGGTGGGGTTTTTTGTGTTACAGCGCATTCCCATCTATACATATCTTCAGCCTGTTGATATTCCTCAGGAAAAGTGCTACAAGAAAACTATTAGTATAGGAACCCAGACAGCATCGGTGGAGCTAACACCGACTGCGTGATAGGAGAACAATATGGCAGCCGGAAAAGTTTCAAAGAACGCACGCCGTGAAGGTGCTCGCGAGCTCACAAGCCGTTGGGGCGGTAAGATCATCATGAAATCGGTTTTCGAGAACGGCAGAATGAAACACTTTGCTGTTTGTGAGAAATCGGGCAATCAGGCGCGTCGTCCCAAGGATCTCATGTAACTACGGGTCAGGCGGGGCTGGCGCCCCGTCACCGAGTTACCATGAGCCGCTTCAATGATACTCTCAGGAAAACGCATTGCGGAAGGTCTTGGGACCAAGATCATAATTGACCCCTACGTTCCGAGTCAGCTTAATCCCAACAGCTACAACTTGCGGCTCCATGATGAGCTCCGGGTCTACGACTCTAACGAGCTCGACATGCGGGTAGAGAACACATCACAACGCATCGGCATCCCTCCGGAAGGGCTCCTCCTGAAACCGAACACCTTATACCTGGGGCGTACGGTTGAGTACACCGAGACCCATGACTACGTTCCAATGCTCGAGGGGCGTTCCTCAATTGGGCGACTCGGGCTATTTGTGCACATTACCGCAGGCTTCGGTGACGTCGGGTTCTGTGGTTACTGGACACTCGAAATCTTCTGCGTACAGCCCATACGCATCTACGCCGGTGTCGAGATCTGCCAGGTCTTCTACCACACTATCGATGGTGCGTACGATACCTACCGTAGTGGCAAGTACCAAAACAACTCAGGCATTCAACACAGTCTTCTGTTTCGCGAGTTCGAGAGTTCATAGCGGTACTCGAAGGCAGATCGACGACACGTAGTCGCAGATCCGCAAAGAGTAATCAGATCCGCAAGCTGGAAGCTGCTAAGCTGACCCTGGCGGGGTCTCGTCTACAACCAGCGAACTTCCCACAACACGGTTAAAGAAACAGCTTCGGCGACCGGTATGACAGGCGCTACCACCTTGTTGTTCCACTATCATCAAGACCGCATCCTGGTCACAGTCCAGGCGTATTTCGACAACTCGCTGTACGTTTCCCGAACTCTCGCCTTTTTTCCACAGGCGACCACGTGAACGGCTGTGATAGTGAGCAAAGCCGGTTGCGAGCGTTGCCTCCCAGGCTTCGCGGTCCTGGAACCCCAACATCAATACCTCTCCGGTGCCAGCATCTTGCGCAACGGCGGCAACAAGACCGTGTAGCTTAGAGAAATCCGGGGCCGCTACTACCCCTGAGTCTGAAGCCAGATTGGAAAAGAGGTGGCTCCCCCCGTTTGCGTCGTCTGGTTGGTTTGGTTCGTTTGGTTCAACAGTGCTCATGATTCATCCTCATGAGACTGGATTTCGTCGCGGAGTTCATCAAGAGTCTTCGGTACCCAGCGCTCTCCGGAGAGCTTCATGCCGTAACTGTGCTCCAGGTTCCAGTGCAGCCCGGCGTTTAGTTGTCGCGCAGTGCCCAAGAGGTCCTTAGTAGGGTCGGATGAACTGGGGTAGTCGGGATGATCCAAAGAGATTCCACTGGTCATCAGCGTCTCAATCAGCAGTTTCGCTGCCAAGAATCGGCGGTACTTGTCTACGCCAAATATCAAGGGGTGCTCCAGCAGCCCTAACACTTCCCAGGTCACCTGCTCAGCCTGCGCGTAACGACCGGCATCCTTGTCCTGATCGCTGATCCGCATTGGCAAGTTGTTCACAATAGAGTCGATGTTTTGGGTGAGATAGTTCAAGTTGAAGAGGCCGGTGGCGCAGTTAAAGAGAACTGGTTTTCCCTCGGCCTCGGCACGAGCCACCTCTTCCGGGCTCACCGCCGGGCCTATATCGGCGCAGTTCAGTTTGCCGCGGTCGTCGCGCACCAGAATACCGCCCTTCACGTCGACAGATGTGCGGAACGAGAAATCGAAGGCTGCCTGACGGCCGGTGAGAGCAGTGTACGCGATAGTAGCCGGATCAACGGTTGCGCCCAGGTTGTCTACGTTTGAGAGGTAGGCCAGACGTTTGCCGTCGGCTCGCAACTCACGGTAGATATCGGCAAGGACACTGAAGTTCTGACCATGACCACCAGGCAGCCCCAAAGGTTCATCTATCCGCCCGTGCGCGGACTCAAACACGCGGCGTGGGACACCGTCCTCCGAGTGAGTAAGCGCGGCAAGCATCGGCTGTACTCCGGTTGCTGCGTCGGTAATATCAATCCCGGTCTCCCTTATGAGCTTTTCCAGAAGCGGACTGTTCTTAAAGCTCTTATATGCAGCAGCGACTTCATCGTTGTTGTGGACACTTGTCATCTGAAAAAAGGGTTCCAGAGGCTCGGACGGCGGCTCAACAGGCTGCCGGATTTGATGCTCCATTGCGCGAATGAGTAGCCCGCGCATCTTCAGCTCAAGAAATGTTGGGCCTTCGGTACCGTCGGGCTGCACGAAGGCTGGTGTTAATCCCTTTGCTTTTCCTCGGCAGCGGTCGGCCATAGGCTCAAACACTGGAGCCAGGAGTTCATAAAGGCTCTCGCTTAGTCCGCGGTTCTTTTTTTCGTCCGCATAACTGGTTGCCGAGCCGCCGTTGAGAACACCAAAGGCTGTGCGAGGATACAGCGCAATCCCGAGTCGCCTCAGTGCATCATAGGAAAACTCAAGCGCGCCGTCGTTGGATTGGGCCGAAGCCACCGGATCAATTTCCGGGGCGATCTCGCCCCAGTGCCTGGTTAACTCTTGTTTCGTAATGCGCAGCGTCAGACTGCCCGAGGCGCTTACTACCTCGGTTCCGTCCACTTCGGGAATCTCCTTCACCACAACCGGCTGGACATCGTCATATGCACCGGCATTGAGCGCGGTCAAAATACGCTCGGTGCGGTCCTGGTCAATTCCAAGCTCCTGCATTCTATTCCGTAGTTTCGGATTCATGACCTGCTGCTCCTTGGTTCTTTGGTTAACAATCGTCGTGCTGCATGAGCCGCGCCGAGTAGCGAAATCTGGTAGTCAAGAATGATGTACAGAGGTGTAGCAAGAAGCTCCCGGTGCAGGTTGCCGGAGTATCCCGCAAGGTAGGCATCGGCAAACTCTGGTGAACGGGAAAGGGCATCTGCGTTCTTTGCTGCTACTCCACCGGCAAGAAACACGCCGTAGCTGGGGAGGAACTGCAAAGCGGTAGCGCCGCACAGGCGGCCGTACAGGGCAAAGAACAAGCTCATGGTTGCGTTGCAACCGGGGTCGGCTGGAGCTTCCGCCGATGCTGCCGCGATGGCAGATGGTTGTTCATCCTCGGGTAGCGCCCCAATGCGCCGAGACACCTCGGTCTCCGGTATACGCCCGCTAGAGATCATGAAACGGAACAGTCTCGGAATGGCGGGCCCGGACAAAGCATGTTCCCTGTCGGGAAACCGACTCAACTCATGTCGCAGGTAGCCCGCAAGCTCCATAGTCTGCTCGTCCCAGGGGGCAAAATCGATATGTCCACCCTCCGAGGCAAATACCTGCAACTCGGGTGGCTCCCAGGCGAGATACCCCATTCCAAGGCCTGTACCGGCACCAATAACCGCAGCCACTCCACGCTTGCCTTCGGACATAGCTTCCTGGCCACCTTCGGCTCCCTGAAGGGAGGGTGTCTCTCCCTTCAGGGCAGGTGTGAGGTGTATCCGTCGTACCTGTTGGGTATCATCTAGATCAAGCAACGGTACACCATAACAAATGGCTTCAAAGTCATTCATGATTGTACAGGGGATCTTCAGAATGCTCTCAACTTCATGGCTGCTGACGGTATAGGGCAGATTGGTCGGAGTACAGACACCTTCCGCGACCGGGCCAGCCGCGCTTACGCAGCAGGCGCTGACATCAGCCATCAAGCCAGGATCGTCGGCGAAATACTCAAGAGCCGACCGAAGTGCGGCGGCAAAACTCTGCTGTTTAGCGGAGGGCAGGACTATCCGGTCAAGTATGACGTATTTCTGGCTGGCCGCCCTTACTACTGCGAAGCTTGCGTTGGTTCCACCAAGATCGACGGCGAGCACTCTGAGTGCGTCCGATTCATCTGCTTGACTCGGCTCGTTATCCTCTACATTCATCAGTGCTTTCCTCTTCCATGCCTTCACAGTCCTTCGTATATACCAAGCGGATGAGGAAAGATCAAGGAACCGGGGATGAGTCGCACGGGATGCCGGGAAAATCAGTTGGTATTCAAATTTGTCCTTGATAATGCGTAGCGTATCCAGTAGCATTTCCTAAGCTGCAGGAGAGTAATTGTGGAATCCACGGAAAAATACCGACTGATTACGCGGAGCGACTTCGACGGCTTGGTGTGCGCCGTGCTTTTTCGCGCCTTAGACATGATTGACGAAATTAAGTTTGTCCATCCTAAGGATATGCAGGACGGCTTGGTTGCCCTATCGGACCGGGATATTACCGCTAATTTGCCCTATGTTGAGGGTGTAAAACTCTGCTTCGACCACCATTCATCAGAGTCTGTCCGTTCGGGTCAGCATGGGAACCACGTTATAGATCCTGGTGCGCCATCGGCGGCGCGTGTAATCTACGAGCACTATGGTGGTGCGCACAGGTTCACTGACATTTCAGAGGAAATGATGCGGGCTGTAGATAAAGGAGATAGTGCCGACTTCACCATGGATGAAGTGCTGTACCCGGAACGGTGGAACCTGCTCAATTTCATTATGGATGCGCGCACCGGCTTGGGGCGGTTTAAGAACTTCCGAATATCAAACTACCAGCTCATGATGGATCTCATTGAGTACTGCCGTGAGTACAGTATCGAGGAAATTCTGGCCCTTGACGATGTTAAGGAACGGGTGAAACTCTATTTTGAACATGAGGCGATGTTTAAAGAGCAGTTGCGTAAATGTTCCTGGGTAGAGGCCAACGTCCTGGTTGTTGACACGCGCGGGCAGGATCCGATCTACGCCGGAAACCGGTTTATCAAGTACGCACTGTATCCATCGACAAACATATCGGTTCAGGTCATCTGGGGCTTCAGACATCAAAACACCGTTTTTACTATCGGCAAGAGCATCTTTGACAAGTCGTCTAAGGTTAACGTGGGTGAGCTGATGCTCAGGTATGATGGCGGGGGACACCACGCAGCTGGTACGTGTCAGGTGCCGAACGAGGATGCCGAGCGTGTTCTGGGAGAACTGGTAGAGTCATTGAAAGACTAGCCGCCCACAACATGTCAGGCACAACCTGTTGTGGCAGCCGCAGCTCCACCCCTTTCACAGCCTTCCTGACCCATGATGTTGACGGTACATGGGGCTTCCACTATTATCTGGGACATACTTCACCCGACCCATCCTCAGATGCTGCGCAAGCGAGGGAGTACGTTATATGGATAAAATAGGAATTTTCTATGGTTCGACCACGGGAAACACCCGCGATGTCACGCATAAGCTCTATGAGGCCTTAGGCAAAGGCAAGGCGGAGTTGCATGATATCCGTGAAACAACCGCGGCTGACATGGCTGCGTATGATCGGATGATTTTTTCGGTCTCAACCTGGGGGGCGGGTGATCTCCAGGATGACTGGGAGGAGTTCTTCCCCAGCCTGAACACCATAGACTTCTCCGGCAAGACCGTTGCAATTATGGCTTTGGGAGATCAGCACAACTACCCGGACACCTTTGTGAACTGTATGCTGCTTCTTGCTGAGAAAGTGACCGAACGCGGAGGGCAAATCGTCGGCGAGACGTCCATCGAAGGGTATGAGTTCTCGGCCTCAACGGCAGTTCGAAACAAACGCTTCCTTGGGCTCGTTATCGACGAGGACAACCAGGCAAACATGACCACCGCCAGAATCCATGACTGGATCGACACAATAAAAAAAGTCCTCTAATACCGTTAGCATTTATCGTGCCGTAGCGCTTGACCTTAGCACCCAATTCTGCTAATGTTGCGCCCACGTGCAATTACTTGCCCTTGTAGCTCAGTCGGTAGAGCACATCCATGGTAAGGATGGGGTCATCGGTTCAAGTCCGATCGAGGGCTATGCGCCATAGGCGTAATTATGCGAGTAATGGTTGTGCAGCAGCTCACTGACGTTGACGTAGGTATGGTGTCTTGGCTATACTAAGCGTTCCGCGTGTGACGGTAGGGAGTAAGGAATGGCTAAAGCGAAGGGCAAAGTTGTAGAGATCATCGCCCTGCAGTGTGAAAGCTGTAAGCGAAAAAACTACAGCACCAAGAAGAACAAGCGGAATATGCAGGGAAAGCTGGAGCTGAAGAAATACTGCTCCTTCGAGCGTAAGCACACCCTTCATAAGGAAGCAAAAGTTAAGTAGATAAATGGTGTTAGGCGGCCTGGTCGCTCAATGCTTTTTAGGCCAGTAGCTCCAACGGCTAGAGCGCCGGTCTCCAAAACCGGATGTTGTAGGTTCGAATCCTACCTGGCCTGTTTGTCCCTCAGGAATTGCCTTCCAATTGTTGCGTGTCTGC
>PXEI01000073.1 GCA_003564775.1 Spirochaetaceae bacterium | reverse complement strand
CCCGGCGGCATGATAAAACATCGTCCCCTTTTCTGCTGTGGTCGTCGCATGATACTCAAGAATGATGTTGCGGGTTCCGGCCTCGGCCTCAATGCGTCGCAGGAGCTCCGGAAGGTATGTGTACGGATTGCCGGCATGCAAGCGCCCAAGACCAGACATGCCCAGCAACACCAGCACCACAACCCGCGTGCCATCGACATCGTAGTAGCGCCAGCCGCGTCCGGGAACTCCCGGCGGCATGTTGGCAGGCCGCAACAGATAGGGGGCACCGTCGATATGGGGGACGATATCGCGCTTGTAATAGGCCTGGTCGCCGGTCGTGAGTACATCGATCCCTAACTTGCGGAGGTAGATAGAGTGGTTTTTCCCGATGCCAAAGCCACCGGTAGCACCGTCCGCGTTTGCCACAACGAAGTTGGCGCGGTACTCCTCCTTGAGTTTCTTGATGTCGGTCTTCACACAAAAGATACCGGCCTTGCCGACAATCTCTCCCAAATAGAGCACTCGAACTCCCACCCGCTTACCTCCAGCCTTTAGGCCGTTGCAGTGTATCAGGACACACTGTTGGAGCAAAGCCCCTGGATTCTGAGCCCTTTTCCTGGCATAGTATGGGTGGAGTGCCGTAAGGACTCCCCCGTTCGACGTGCCGGACGTGAACGGGAGGTCGCCTCGTATGAGGGGCCGACGACATGGGCAGAGCTTGCCCAATGGAGGTATCTCAATGAAAGGACAGGATTTTCCCGACATCGGTAGAATCATGGATCAGCTGTTCGAAGCCGCCGAGGACTTTAAGGCAAACTTCGGACCCGGCATGGCGTACGGGCCGGGCGCTGGCACACATCCCGGTGCTGGCACACCACAAGGTGAACACGGGTTCCCCTTTGGTGAGACTAAGGACTACTATCCCGCATACTCGTACCCACCGGCAAATGTGTATCTGCGGGAGGACAAGTGCCTGGTTTTTGAGTTTGCAGTAGCTGGCTTTGCTGAGGGCGATATCGACCTGAGCTTCAAAGGTGAGTACATGTATCTCTCGATCAGCGGTGCCGAACGGCTTGCTGGGCCAGAGAGCATTCATTATTTGAAACGCCGGCTGAAGTTCAAGAACGTAAAGGACCAGAAGTACTACGTCCCGGAAGACAAGTTTGACCGGGACTCGGTTGCGGCTACCTTGACCAACGGGATTCTTGAGGTCGTAATACCACCGAAAGAGAGCCCGGAGCAGTCTCAGGGCATTCGTGTAGACATTAAGAAAGGCACAGCAGACAGGTTCGGTGCCGGGGAGAAGCAGTGATGGCATTTGTTTTTGTACTTGGCGTTGTGGTTGGATATCTTTTCAAGCCGCAAATTGACGACGCAATCCGACGCGTAGCACGTCTCATTAAGGATGACCGCTCGGACTCAGAGTAAGTGTTTCGTTAGCGCGATGGGAGAGTCATCCGGCTGGCTCTCCTTGTGCGGCGCGGCCTGGTGGCCGCTGCGGCGGCTTATTCTGCTGGTAGCTGCGGCGGCTTATCCGGTGAGCCCGACCGTCACCGTAACATGCCCCCCACCCCGATTCTCCAGCTGCATTGACCCACCATGTTGTTCCGCCAGCGCAGACACAATCATGAGCCCGAAACCCTGCCTTTCACCTGAGAGGACATTGGCTGGAAACCCCGGGCCGTTGTCAGCGACCTGCAGTACAAGGCTGGCCTGCCCATCGTTGGCGCCGGGGTCACGCTCGCTCGCCGCATGCGCGCTGGCGCCAGCATGAACCTGAATATGCATTGAAGCCTCTCCTGATGAAGCCGCGTACTTGGACACATTCATGACCAGCTCGTTGACGATCATGGCCAGCGTGACCGAGAGACGCACCGGAACAACGAGGTCTTCAATCTCTATCACTGGGTTACTCACCGCTGCAGTTCCTGAAGCCACCAGATCATCGATAACCCGAGCGAGAACCGGGCGCAGAGCGACCTCTTGCACCGACTCCCCGTACGTAAGCTGCTCGTAGACACGCATCATGACAGAGATCCGGTCGCCAGCCTGAGAAAGGGCTTCGTGGACCTCACCGTTCTCCGAGTTAAGCGCTTGTACATGGAGCATGGAAGACAAGGTTGCAAGATTGTTCTTGGTGCGGTGGTGAACTTCTCGCAGTAACAGCTCTTTTTCTTTGAGTAGGGCCGAGGCCCGCCGCTCTGCTGCTTTGCGCGCCGAGATCTCGTTGAAGGTAATCATGTGTGATGGCCGGGCGTCTTCAAGTTGTATCGGCTGCACTTTTGCCCAGACATCGACATACTCTCCGCTCTTCCTGCGAAAACGGTGCTCTATTTCAGGTCGCGCGTTCTTGTGCAAAACGTGCTCGGTAACTTGCTCAATGGGTTGCTCTTCGAGATCCTCGGGATGAATGAGTTCACGACCATTGACTCCCACAAGCTCCGACGGCTCGTAGCCCAGCATGGATGCACCGGCTTGGTTTACTTCTACAATCTCGTTCTGTGAGTTCGCAAGGATGTATCCGACCGCGGATTGATCAAACAGGGAGCGGAAGCGTTGTTCGCTGTGCTCAAGCGAAGCCAACGCCTCGCGGCGCTCCGTAATATCGCGATAGCTCAAAATGACTCCGGAGATGTCGGCATGGGTGAGCTTGTTGGACGCATCATACTCAATCCAACGATACTCGCCATCGGCTCTCCGGTACCGGCATTCACCCCGAATCTGCCCATCTGTGGTAGCGAGCACGGTGGCAAACTCCGCGACAACCGCTGGGCGGTCGTCAGGATGCACCTCGTCAAAGGCGTTGTGGCCCACCAGCTGTTCCGGCATCCACCCAAACAGGCGTTCGACGTTGGGGCTCTTGTAACGGTTCACGCCCTCGGCGTCCAGAATGGCAATGACGTCGCTGATGTTGGCAATGAGTGCCTCACAAGGTGGCTGTATCGTGGATGTGGGCGTAGGCGTAGGCGTAGGCGTAGGCGTAGTGGCGGATGTGGGCTCGGACGCGGGCTCGGACGAGAAGGCCCCCGACTGATCTGGCCCCGGATTGTTCTTCACCTTTCTACCTTCCTTGCTCTGGTGTTATTGTAACACTTCGGAAGATATGTCGCAAACACACCCTGATGCCAGCAGCCCGCCAAGTGCAAACAAATTTCGTTTAACCCCTCTGAGTCGCGTAAGATAATCGCACTTTAGTGGTATTATCTTACATGACCCGGATACTCTTTGCGAAATCTCCTCGAGAGCCAACGCCCGGACGGCGCCTCAAGCTACCGGGGGTTAGCCGCGCCCCTGTCTGTCTCACATGTCCTGACCGAGTACAGCTACTTGACAGGAGAATTAGCTCCAGGATAGATTAATGCCTGTCGCCCGGGTGGTGAAATTGGTAGACACGCTAGGTTCAGGGTCTAGTGGCCGTAAGGCTGTGCTGGTTCAAGTCCAGTTCCGGGCAGAGAAAAAACCGAGTACCTTCATGGTGCTCGGTTTTTTCTTTTTCCAGATCAGGAACTGGACTTGAAACGAAGCGAGCGCCGAGCGAATGCGAGGAATAGCGGCCAGGACGGCCGCGTCAGCTCGCGTAGGCGGCCCGCAGGTTGGCGCCAGGACGGCGACGACCGAAGGGCAAGTCCAGTTCCGGGCATTGCAAATCATTGCAGGGCAAATAATTAGAGCCCCTCCTTACTGGGAGGGGTTTTTTTGTGTCCACACCGGTTTCGAGCGTCAACAAAACGTCAACAGTTTTTTGAACCCTTTTTTCTCAACTTAACTATCTTTTTGGCCGCAAACGGCGGCTAAGGAGTTTGAAGATGAGAAAACCGTATTCTATTTCAAAGCCGCCAAAAGGGCGCAAGACTTACCGCTACAAGCTTCCCGGAATGTCGTCGTACAGATCTACCGGCAAGACTACTCGAGCAGCGGCAGAGAAGTATGTGATAGGTCTCGCAAAAGGCGAGTTTCATGACAACACCGAGAACATGACATTGAAGGCCTTCGCGGCCAAGATGTTCGTTCCGGGAGAATGCAACTATTTAAAAAGGAAACTATCCCGTGACAAGCCCATCTCACCCGAAATGGCTAGGATGCGACGGGGCCACCTCGAAAACCACATCTTCCCGAACTTTGGCGATCGGCTGTTGGTTTCCATCACGCAGAATGAGTTGGACCGGTGGCTGATAGAACTCCAGCTGAGTAACAAAACCAAGAATCATGTCTTGGATACTTTACGTATTATCTGGAGAGAGGCCAAAAACGAAGGCCTGCTAAAGCATGACATTGCGGAAGGTATTGAGCGATTTAATCCTAAACAAGTTGACCGCGATGCTCTTCGACCCGGAGAAATCAGACAGCTTTTCAGCGGCAAGTTTGAAGATGACTGCTCAACTTGGGGCAGCCCAAAGCTGGCGACTTTGTTCACATTGCTCATCACAACCGGAATCCGTCTCGGTGAAGCTTACGCACTTACATGGGATGACATACGACACACACAAGATGACAAGCCATTCTTGGTCGTCAATAAAGCTGCGAAAAACGATCGCCGTATCGGATCGACGAAGAACGGGAAAGAACGCGTTACGCCGTTGTTGCCGATAGCCGATGAATACCTGAAGAATTGGCGGCAACAAAGCAACTTCAGCAAGAGTACCGACTTGATCTTTTCAAATGATCGAGGCGGAGTGCTTCAACGAAACGTTGCTGCCGATTGCTTCCTAGCCACCATTACAAAGAGCGGAATCCACTCGCGAGATCGCGTTCTTGTCCCACATAGCTTACGACACACTTTCAACACATTCATGAGACCGATCTTGGGTGATGAGGTTCTACAAGAAATAACTGGACATTCCTCAAAAGGGATGACCGATCACTACGATCACCCCTCAGTGGATTCGAAGGCAAGCTCGCTGATGAGCCAGCAAACCAAGATGAGTTATACGTGGAACGAACTCTTTGAGGATGAGAAAGCCAACACGCTCCAGATTCAGGAAAGAGTATCGTGACATTCACCAGATGACGTGTTCATAAAGAGGAGAAACACACTTGGAACTATTTCGTACCAGTCTATTTGCCATCCTTATCACCATCTCAGGCGCGCTCAATCTCATTCTCTTCGCAAGCTTGTCCGAGATTTTCTTGATTCAGATACTACTGGGACTCATAGGCTTGAGCTTAGACATGACGAAAGCTCTTGCCCTGCTTGGCGAGGGTTCGAAGCCCCGGAGAGCTTATCCGCGATTTGCTGTGGCGTCGCTGTTTATGCTGGTCTCGATCATAGCCTCGACCACCGTGATCAATGCCGGACTATCAACGGCTACACAGCAACAGCATAGAACATCGCACTCTGAAGACATAAGGGAAGAACAAATCACTCTCTATGCAGCTCAGGTGGCAACCCTCACAAGGAATCTTGATGAACTCCCCGCAGAGTGGCCTCGGAACCGCGAGATGCTTCTTGGTCAGATCGCGGAGACTCAGGACACCCTCGACCGGCTACTTCAAGAACAACGCGGTCTCAGTGAAAATGAAGCACAACTTGTCGCTACCGCTAACAGCGGAGCCTTCCTCTTTCAACTAGCAGAACTACTCGGCGTGCCATCTGCGACAGCCACAATTGGTTTTGCGTTCATTGTTGCTCTGCTGATTGAAACAGGAATCGCGTACACAGCCTCTCAGACGGCTCAGAATTTGTCGAGCAAAGCAAAGCCGAGTATAGAGTCATCTATGCCAACGAAGAGGTCTGAGAAGCCACGCGTGAGTTCGAGTAGTCCCCTCGTCAAGTATGCGCTCGGAGCATTCCCGGCACAGCCCCAGCAACCCCTCAAAGGTCTTGAGACCGTCGCCAAAGAGCAAGGCATCTCTATGTACTGGGTTCGGTCGGCGCATGCAAAACTCAAAGACGAAGGCCTCATTACGGTGAGCGGGCGACGCTCGGTAGCTACTGTCGGCAGAGACAAAGCGGCAGAGATCGCATCAAGCATAGCGGTGTAGGTGCTGCATAGTGTTCACCGAAAGAGTGCCGCGAGTCTTAGTCACCAGCATAGACAAGCATGTCTTGTGAGCGATAGCGCATAGAAGAAGGCTATCATTAACTGATCCAACTGCAACATCAGAGAACTCATAAATGTGCCGGGCCTTGATCATGAAGCGGATGTAGAGCTGATAGCCCCGATGCCCGTAAGTCCTGAGCGTTCGCGGCGAGTTTCTCCAACCAGCAAAATTAAAATCCAATAGCCATGCGAAGCACCCGAAAGATGATGGAATCTCGGGGCAACACCTTCCAACAGTCGTACACCACAATAACGTGCGCAACCCTACACAACAAGCATCGTAGCTATAGCTACTCCGGTTTCACGACTTACATTGGAGATCGTCTCACCGTTAGGCGGCAGGACT
>PXEI01000090.1 GCA_003564775.1 Spirochaetaceae bacterium | reverse complement strand
GCTGTGTTGGAAGGGAAAGCCCCACCACTATCTGGCCCGATACCGCAGGTTCGCTTTGCCCGCCTGCAAAAACTTGAGCGGCCGGAAACAACATTGACAGTGCAATGATTCCAGCAAATACCATAAAACGTTTGTTCATACAAATCTCCTTTTGATGAATGTCTCATAACGCTAAACCCGTCTCGGGCAGCTGTCATCAAGAGGATTATTGCCTTCTGCTGGAAAATTCGGTCACGATCTACGCCCGAACGTCGAAACTGGACAATTACTGCATCAAAATAAAGCTATCTTGGTGGGCGTTGTGACTCAGGAACATTGCGGAACACATCATCATACGAATGAAAGCGGTCTGCAATGACGGTATCAAGAATGCTCTCCTGGGTAACCATAACCGGTGCAAGCCGTATGAAGGGGACATCGACCCTGCCGTTATGAATGAGCTCATCTGCCTGTAGTGTCTGGGTTCCGGCAAGCTCAATTGCAGCATGCACCGCCCGCCGTGCCAGATCCTCTACCGGCTTGTAAATGGTCATGAGCTGGGTGCCTTCGGCAACCCGTTGTACCGCGGCAAGGTCGCCGTCCATTCCACTTACCAGCAGCTCTCCGGCAAGGCCACGGGCAGCTGCGGAACGTACCACGGCATCTGCAATAAGGTCGTTGGCAGCTATGACCCCCGAGATATGCTCAAAGCGATCAAAGGCGCCTTCAATAGCGTCGTGCGCCTCTTCGTTGCGCCAGGTCTGAAGCCAGAGGCTGTCGAGCACTCTCACACGACCGCTGTCAACGTGTGGCGTAAGCGAGGTTACAATGCCCCGATTAATCATGAAGCTGTTGTAGTCGCTGAGCGCCCCGTTAATAACCAGGACCGTGCTGTCTCCGTCCGCGCGTGACTCCAGTTCGCTCAGCACGGCATCGGCCATCATTGACCCAATACCTTGATTATCAAAGCTGATATACCCGTCGATAGCTGTGTTCCTGACCAGCCGATCATAGGCCAGTACCGGAACCCCGCGGTTGCGAATACTCTCTACTATATCCGACAGTCCTTCTGCATCATTGGGAACCACCACCAGCACGTCGATACCGGACTGCGCAAGCTCCAGCAACTGTTCGCGCTGTACATCAAGTCTCTCGTTGGCGGTGCGCAGAATGACCTCAACCCCGTGGATGCGTGCTTCGTCCAGAAACGCATCGCGGTCACGCTGCCAGCGCTCGACCACAAACGAGTCCATAGAGAAACCAATCCTGATTCCATGAGGTTCGCCGTCGCCGCCTTGTTCTGTCTGCGCGTCAGATTGGCCGCATGCCAGTACTGACATAAGCACGACGGCGCCGATTACACCTTGCCACGTACGGGCTACCGGTGAGCGTGGTCTTTTTCCCTTCATGGCGCATCCCCCTCTCTGTTAACCGATGTGCGCGCTGAGTACTCCCGCGGGCGCACACCAACCCACCGTTTAAAGACACGACTGAAGTAGTTCGCATCCTGATACCCAACCGCGTAGCCAACCTCTTTTATGCTCAGTGTCGACTCCGAGAGTAGCCGCTGGGCCTCCTCCATGCGTAAGGAACTAAGATAGTCCGAAAACGGCAGCTGGAGTTCCTGGCGAAAGAGCCGCGACAGATGCGCAGAAGAAACCCCCGCGGCCGCCGCTACATCGTCAAGTGATACAAGCTCAGAGAAATGGTTGCGCAGGAACTCAAGAGCGTCACGGAGCGACCGCGAGTCTCCCTCGTAACTGCTGGCCGTGGTCCGTGCACCGCTTATGATACGCGCAAGAACATCGAGCGTTTCTTCCGTTGTTGGCTGCCGTCCAAGCTCGCGGATTTCTGCCGGAGGGAGCCGTGGCGGCGGGTAAGCTTCCAGGATCGGCTCCATAAGAAGCAACAGCGTGTACTCGCGGTTGCGGGCCAGCATCTGCCTAAGCAGAGGAATAGTCGTCTCCCGCCACTTTGCCAGGGTGGTGCTGTCGCCGGACGTGAGCAGCCCGCGAACCCTGGCCAGGGCCTCTCGCAGTTGCGGCCCGGGCGCGGTTGGGGAATCAACTCGGTTGGTGTCGTCATGAGGGGCGCCACCGCCCAGCGGAGGAAGCATTTCCCAGACTCGTTCTAATGGAACCGGCTGCGCGCACCAGATTGCAGGTTCCTCAAACGCGGTGTCGTGTGCCATCCTCAGGGCCTCGCGCGTTGCATCACGCAGATCACGCGATACGTCACCGTGCGGTGCCGCTAAAAGGACACCGACGCCGCCTGAGTCTGTAACCCCGGTCCAGCACGGCAGTTTGTAGCGCAAGGCGGCCGCGAGGCCAGAAGCCCATGAAGCGTCGGCGCATGGAACAAATGCCAAGGCCACCGCGGGAAGGAAGTCGGGCCGAACATTGCGAAGAGCCATGAGCCACAACTCCCACTCATCTGCCTGCGGCCGCCACACCCCGGAGAACAGGCGCGGCAGCAGCTGCCGTTCAAGGAGACTCTCCACCGACTGCTTCAGGGCCTTTCCCGCCAGGTCTGCCTCGTGACGCCGGTCACTGCGGTCCAGCTCCTCACATGCATCGGTCAAGACCTTGAGCAATCTTGTCTTTGTCACCGGCTTGACAATGTAGGCAAACACCCCAAACTCAAGCGCCTCTTTTGCAATTGAAAACTGTTCATAGGCCGAGATAATAATACAGAGAACAGCAGGGTGACGTGTGCGTACATCGTTCAGTATCTCAAGTCCGGAAATTCCGGGAAGGTGGATGTCCACGAGCAGGATATCCGGCGGATCATGATCAATCTCTTCAATAGCCGTTATGCCGCTGGTACAGGTTCCGCAGATCTCACCTGCAGGAAAGGAGCTTTCAACAATGAAGCGAACACCTTCCAGTACCGGCAACTCATCATCAATTACGTAGATCCGCCGCTTCACGTAGGCCCCCCCACCGTCGCCGTTCCACCGTCTGCTTGAGGTACCCATAGGCGTACTCTCACCCCTGCTCCGGCCTGGCTGTCAATTGCAAAGCAGTCATCGGTTCCGCAAAACAGCCGCAAGCGATATATGACGTTTCGCAGTCCTATTCTGGACCCGGCACCACCCGTTGTGTTATCAGCTTGCGGCAGTTCAGGGTCCCATGTGGAGACATCGTGCGAAATTTTCTCAACAAGTTCAGGGCTCATTCCAAGGCCGTCGTCGTGAAGCTCAATGAGCACCCGCGTTCCGTCGCACCTTGAACTCAGGAAGATGTTCCCCTTGCCGTTCTGAAAACCATGAAGAACTGAGTTCTCAACCAAAGGTTGGAGTACCAGCCGGGGCAGCGGTGTGGAGACCGTGTCAGGGGCAAGCTCATGGTGCAGCTCCACACGAGCACCAAATCGTATCTGCATGATATAGAGGAAGGAACACAGCGTCTCGTACTCCCGCCCAAGCGTCGATACCTCGGACAATGGACGCAGGCTTTCACGAAACAAGCTGGCCAGTGAGTCCAGGTACTCGCTTGTTCGCTCGGCCTCCTCAATGGTGGCTAGCTGCACCCCGGTATTGAGCGCGTTGAAGAGGAAATGTGGCCGGATCTGATTCTGCAACGAGGCCATCTCGGCCTGTTTGACACGGTTCTTCATCTTGAGGTTGGCAACTCGCTCCTCCATCAATCCCTTTTCCATCTCTGCCGTACGCTGTATCTCTTTAATGTTGCGTTGAATTGACTCTTTCATCCGGTTGAACGCATCGGCCATGTGACGGACCTCGGTGCTTCCGCGCAACGGGATATCGGGAACGGCAAAGTCGCCGTCGGCAACACGGAGTGCCGACCCGGACAGCCGGCTGATTGGTTCCGCTATCTTGGCGGCAAACATGGCGGCGAGTACGGCAGTAAGAAAGATGAGACTCGAGAGGAACAGGAAGCTAAAGGCCTGCACCCATGCAAACTCATGCGAAAAGCTTTCTTGTGCCTGCATCACCCGAGTGAGTTCTTTCTGCGAGAGCTCAATCAGTTCCGAACGCAGCAGACCAGAGATTGCTCGAACCTCGGTGTACAGCTGAGTATACTGCTCCGGAGAGCGCCCCCGTTTTTCCTGCACCGCGCGGTCTGCCGTTCTCTGCAGGCTCTTGATCAGGAAATGAACCGACCGCTCAAGATGCCGCTCCTGATCCACAAGCTGCTGGTCGTTGAGATCCGGTGAGAAGAGCGCGACCGAGTTCTGGAGCTGGTCCGCAATCTCCAGATACCCACGCAGGCTGTCGGTAGACCGGGCCTCGAGATACTCTCTCAGCCGCTCCTCAAGCCCCTGCACAAGCTCATCTACAATCTGGTACTGCTGATTTCGCTCATACATCAACAGGCTTCTATTGAGCAGAACCTGAATGAGTGTGATTGGCACAAGAACGCCCAGCGCAAGTGGAATTGAAAGTGCCGCGAGATAGATAAGTATTCTCTGTCGGAGACTGGACGACTTTACTCCTGCCACGTTGCACCCCGTCCCGGTTCAACCGCCGAGTAGGCCAGGTTGCGATACTCCGGAGGGGGCTCCGGAGGGGGCTCCGAAAGAGACTCCGAAAGAGACTCCGAAGGATGACCGCCGCGCACCGTCTCAATAAGGCTGCGGACGCCCTGGGCACCTACCTGCTCGGGATGCCGGCTTATTGTACCGTTCAGCAGACCGCGAGCGAGCGCCTCCTCTACCCCGGCGCCGAAATCAATACCAACCACGCCGACGCTCCCAAGGCGGTACTGATCAATAAGTGCCTGTACCACGCCACCCAGGGTCTGTGGTGTGGCAACAATAATTCCACGCAGGTTCGGATGCTCCCGCAAGAGCTGCACGGCTGCCTGCTCCCCGGAAAAGTAGCCCTGGTCTATTGCTTTCTCCGGCAAGAGCTCAACTCCGGCGTGACTCGAAAGCATACTGCGCACCACGGTGGCCATCCTCGTGCCACCCCATGTTGGGTTGCCTTCACTGTCGGCAGTAATGAGGAGTGCCCAGGTCTGTGAGTCTTGCACGGCCTCAAGTCCGATCATGCGAACAAGCTCGCGAGCTATACCC
Organism: Spirochaetaceae bacterium; assembly: GCA_003564775.1. GTDB lineage: Bacteria > Spirochaetota > Spirochaetia > DSM-27196 > SLAA01 > SLAA01. The sequence continues at coordinate 1,353 of PXEI01000090.1, read as the reverse complement.
TCATCGTCAAAACCAAGGTGCGCCCGACGCTCCGACAAGGGGTTGTCGTTGATCAGCGTCACAACCGGGACGCCGTCACGTTCAAGTTGGTTAATCTCATCTGTGAAGCTATTCTGCTCCGGCAGATAGATGAGAACCCCCTCGGTCTGCATCCATCGCGCCTGGCGCAACAGCAGGCCTACCTCGCGATCCGAGTTGTAGAACAGAAACTCAAGCGCAACCTGCTGTGCCACCGCCTCGGCCCGTCCACCACTCGCAAGAGAACGAAAGAACATGTCACTGTTGTCGGGGAGAATCACTGTAAGGTGCGTTTCCGCAATGGGGGCGCCTGTCTCGCTGGCTATGACTTCCTGAACGGCACGCCCAAAGGACAGTACCAGGAGAACCCCCGTGCAGGCTATACAGATCAAGGAGCACGCCAATGCAACCTTTTGCCGAGTTCGCATAACCGGAAGTGTAGATGCAGATTGCAGATTTGTCACATGCTTCGTGCGGGAGTTTAGCTTCGTGCGGGAATATCGAGACAGAACAGCTCGGGCTCGCCCCTTGCGTTCGTGGTTACACTGTGGTTGGAACGCACGAGTATCCGGGAGCCGTCCTTGTGCAGAAGCGAAAGTGTTTCCGGTGGGTTAGCCTGTCCCCTGGCAAGCATCTGCTGCACGGCCTGCTTGACCTCGGACGCCATTTCCTGTGGGATAATGAGGTCCCACAGTTTTTTGCCTATAGCCTCCTTGGCTGAGTAGCCGTAGAGCAGCTCCGATGCGTGGTTCCAGTAATTGGTGGTTCCGTCCTGCGCATACCCCTGTACTGCAACCTCGGAGACATCGGACAACACTCGTCGAAACCGCCCTTCACTCTGGTGGAGCCGCAGCGCCATCTTGATTGATGCCAGAAGAACCGTTTCGCCGGAGTTCTTCACCACATAGCCGTATGAGGTAATGCCCTCGGTCTTGTCTACAACTTCCGGCTCGGTGTGAGAAGAGAGGAAGGTCAAGGCGATGTCCCGTTGAGCAAGAATGATCTCGGCTGCGTCAGTTCCATTCATTTCGGAGCCCAGGTCTATATCCATGAGAATGAGATCAAGCTCCGGCGTGTTTTCAACAATCTGCACCGCCTGCTCACCAGACGACGCAATGATTACCTGGTACCCGTGCCGCTCTAAGGTTTGTTTCGAGGCCATGGCAATAAGAACCTCGTCTTCTACCAAGAGGATTGTCGCCTTCGCCAATACTTCCTGTCTTTGCATGTGATATCTCCGACTTTTTAAATAAACCGTTAGAAGTACAATCTGAAGACAAAACCTGTCTCACAGCGAGTGTGCATGATCTTACCACGCCTACACGCTGCCGAGGC
>PXEI01000439.1 GCA_003564775.1 Spirochaetaceae bacterium | reverse complement strand
GCCGGTACCGGCGGTGATGAAGCCTCTCTCTTTGCAGCCGACCTATACCGCATGTATACGCGCTACGCCGAGACAAAGAACTGGAAGGTAGAGGTGATGAGCAGCACGCCGACCGAGGTTGGTGGCTTTAAAGAGATTGTGTTTTCCATAGCGGGTGCTGCGATCTTTGGTTCACTCAAGTATGAGAGCGGTGTGCACCGTGTGCAACGCGTTCCCACCACCGAGAGTGGCGGCCGCATTCACACATCGGCCGTAACCGTAGCGGTGCTGCCGGAGGCCGAGGAGGCCGATATCCACATTGGTCAGGAAGACCTGAGGGTTGATGTTTTTCGTTCATCCGGCCCAGGGGGACAAAGCGTAAACACAACCGACTCGGCGGTACGCATTACTCACCTTCCTACCGGGCTTGTGGTAATCTGCCAGGACGAGAAGTCGCAGTTAAAGAACCGGGCAAAGGCCCTGCGAATTCTCACAGCACGGCTGTACGAGCAGGAAGAACAAAAATTACACGCCGAGCGTGCAGAAGCTCGGAAGACACAAATAGGAAGTGGCGACCGGTCGGAGCGCATACGAACCTACAACTTCCCTCAGAACAGAATCACCGATCATCGGGTTAATCTCACACTCTATAAGCTGGACCAGATCATGCAAGGGGATATTGAGGAAGTCATTGAGAACTTGAAACTATCCGAACGTGAAGCATTGCTCCACGCTCACCAGTAAGCCCCCCGCATGAACGAGACCGATATCCGCACAGCGCTCCAGCACGGCAGCGCCTATCTGAGTCGATCCGGCGCCGAAACCCCCTATCTTGACGCTTGCCTCCTTCTTTCCGAGACCCTCGGCATTGAGAAGGAGCAGCTTTTCGCTCGCCTCAGCGATCCGCTTACCTGCACCTCTCACGACCAGTATCAAGCCCTGCTGACTCAACGTGCCGCCGGAGTACCGGTATCGTATCTGCGTAAACGCAAGGAGTTTTTTGGGCTTGATTTTTACGTGGACAGCAGGGTCTTGGTGCCACGACCGGACACAGAGCTCATTGTAGAGGCTGTACTTGAGATCACCGACGAGCTGCCCCAGTTCGATCAAGTTCACGACTGTTGCACCGGGAGCGGCTGCATAGCCCTTACACTCGCAAAGCTTCATCCGGGAATTGAGGTCTCCGCGTCCGACATCTCCGAGCGGGCACTGGAAGTCTTTGGAATTAACAGCGGCCGAATTCTGTCTCGAAGCTTGGACACCTATGTCTCAAATCTGCTTGAGAATGTTCCAGGAACCTATCATATTATTGTCTCCAACCCACCGTACCTTCTTTCCTCAGAGGTGGACGCGATGCAGGCCGCAGGTTGGCCTGAACCAAGAGTAGCACTTGACGGCGGCGACGATGGGCTCGATCTTGTACGTAAACTCGCAGCGCAGTCAACGTCAAGACTGCACCCACGGGGTTATCTTATACTTGAAGTTGCCGATCCTCAAATGGAGGCTACTACAGCTATTCTGGAGGCTTTGGGGTATGGCGACATTGAGGTTCGCCACGACTTAGCGGGTCGACGACGAGTATGTATAGGGAGAAACGGGGCCCACACATGATTTCGAGCATCGAACAGCTATCAGAGAAAATTGAGTTCTACTCCGAGGAAGAGCAGAATCTCATACTCAAGGCCGCAGAGAAATCACGCGAACTCCACGAAGGACAGTTCCGCGACAGTGGTGAACCCTACTTCGTGCACCCGCTGCAGGTTGCGGAGATCCTGATTGATATCCGTCTCGATGCCTCCACCATTATTGCTGCACTGCTCCACGATGTGCTTGAAGACACCGACATGACTCGAGTCGAGCTGCGAGATGAGTTCGGCAAAGAGGTTGAACAACTTGTTAACGGCGTAACCAAAATTGCAAGTGTGAAAGCAAAAAACAGAAGTACGCAGCAGTCCGAGACTATCCGCAAAATGCTCCTTGCTATGGTAAAGGACCTGCGAGTGATCCTGATAAAGCTGGCAGACAAGCTGCACAACATGCGAACGCTGGAGTATAAAACTGCCGAGCGCCGCAAGGCAATTGCACAAGAGTGCCTTGATCTTTATGCGCCCCTTGCCGGGCGCCTTGGCATTGCCTGGCTTAAGAGTGAGTTTGAAGATCTCTCGTTGAAGAATCTCAACCGCGATGAATACAATCAGATTAAGACCGCTGTGGCACAGAAACGCGGCGAACGCTCCGACTACCTGGATCGAGTAACAAAAACTATTGAGGAAGCCGCAGCCAAGGACGGGATCGAGGTTGAGGTTGATGCCCGAGCCAAACACTTCTACTCAATTTTCGAGAAGATGAAGAAGCGCAACAAGACCATTGAGGAAGTCTATGACCTCCTTGGCATACGCATTCTCTGCAACTCGAGCACCGAGTGTTATACCGTGCTCGGCCTGGTACACCGTCTTTGGCCTCCTATAGAAGGGCGCTTTAAGGACTACATAGCCATGCCAAAGAGCAACCGCTATCAGAGCCTCCATACAACGGTGCTGGCATTTGGTGGCCGCATGCTCGAGATTCAAATTCGCACGCATGATATGCATCGGACCGCCGAGTATGGTATTGCCGCTCACTGGCTTTACAAAAGTGGGATGCCACCGGAGACAATCCGCCGCGAAGAGTTGGTTATCATCAACCGGCTCAAGAGCATGAATGCGTTGCACATTACCTCAAACGAGTTTCTTGAAGAGATTAAGGGAGAGATTCTTAAGGACTACATTTACGTGTTCACGCCTCAAGGTGATGCAATTCAGTTACCACGGGGTGCTACTGCAATAGATTTTGCCTACCATATTCACACGGAAATTGGTGACCATATTTCCGGAGCCAAGGCTGACGGACAGATTATTCCGCTTAAGAATGAACTCAAGAACACACAAGTTATTGAGATCCTGACCTCGCCGAACGCCCACCCCCATCTCAACTGGTTGCGTTACGTTCGCACAAGCCGCGCCCGCAGCAAGGTTCGCCATTGGCTGAACAAGCATGAAGACAACCTCTTCATAGACAAGAGCGTTGTGGCACGTAAACGTCCAACGGCAACCGAGCTCCCACCTGGCCGCAAGGGACCTGCCACCGATACCGACGGCAGTACACAGCAAACGCTTCAGCCACCGGACAAGGTCGGTGTTAAGATCGGTGACGAACGGAACATGATGATTCGCTTCGCCCAATGCTGCAACCCACGAACCGGGGACGACATCGTCGGTTATATATCGCGCGGACGCGGAATCATTGTCCACAAGCGAGGCTGCAGAAACCTGGAGTTCATTGACGACTTCAATGAGCGCGCCGTTGAGGTTGAATGGGAGACTGTCTCACCCAAGGCCACGCGTCGCTTCCGAGTCATTGCACGAAAAACCTCGGATCTCTTCAGCGAGATTGAGGGAGCCATTCGCAAGTATCACGGGCACCTCATTGAGGGCCGGGTAGACGAGAACGAACGAGGCCAACTTGAGGCGTACTTCACCATGGAACTGGAGAGCAAGGATGACTTCCGTAAGGTCATGAAAAACATCCGCACCGTTCCGTCCGTGGTCTCTATCACCGAAAGCTAGATAGCTTGCCGGGCCGCTTGCCCTGCCCGCAGCAAGAGAGTATTTTCCATGCAAAGGAGATACTGATGGCCCAGATTACACTTGCGGGAAATATCATTCACACCGTTGGCGAGTTACCTCCGGCAGGTTCTACCGCGCCGGACTTTGTTCTTACTCAAGCAGATCTCACCGATGTTCGCCTCAAGGACTTTAGTGGCAAACGCAAAATTCTTAACATCGTCCCAAGCCTCGATACTGGGGTATGTGCGGCATCCGCCAAGCGCTTTGACCAGGAAATTGAGAACGTTGCAGATACGGTAGTTCTCACCGTGAGCAACGATTTACCGTTCGCACAAGACCGTTTCTGTAAGGCAGAAGGCGTCAAGTCAGTCCTTACCCTGAGTCAACTGCGTGACCGGGAGTTCGGCCGTGCATACGGAGTAGAGATAACCGACGGGCCGCTTGCTGGCCTTACCGCGCGCGCAATTGTCGTGCTGGATAAAGACAACACGGTGCTGCACACCGAGCTCGTTCCTGAGATCAAGCAGGAGCCCGACTACGACGCAGCGCTTTCCAAGCTAACCTAGAGATCTCGCTCCGTTGTATATGCCCCGGCCGAGGTGGAAAAGATCGCTCACCTCGGTCGGCTTCATTTCGAAAGGAATCAAGGCCCCTGTCATGAAAGCACGCATTGTTCTCTTTGAGCCGGAAATTCCACAGAACACGGGAAACATCGCACGCACCTGCGCCGCAACCGGACTCGAGCTGGTACTTATTGAGCCGCTTGGATTTCGGCTTGAGGACCGCTACCTCAAGCGAGCTGGCCTCGACTACTGGGACAAGCTTGGGTATCGCACGACCGCGGATATGGCAAGTTTTTTGGAGCTACAAGGCGGCGCACCACTCTATTATGCCAGCACCAAAGGCGGCCGGCTTTACACCGATATACAGTATGAATCCGACTGCACCATTATGTTTGGGCCGGAGTCCCGTGGCCTTCCGGTTGAGATCCTGGAGGCCCAACCGAACTCGGTAGTCCGCATCCCAACGCGCGCCGACTGTCGCAGCCTGAACCTATCCAATGCGGTGGCTATCGTGATATATGAACTACTACGACAGCATGGGTTTCCCGGACTCAGCATTCAGCCTCCGACCGTTGATACTGCCGAGCCGGTTATTGGATCTGAGTCGCCGGAGACCGCAGAACAGGAATAAGGGAGCAGTTATGAGAGTTGGCGTCATTGGGTGTGGACATATGGGAACCGCCCTTATTGCAGGCTTGGTTTCTCAGGATCCAAAGATCGATATCTCAATCTATGAGAGTTCCCCGGCACGAAGGGCAGAGGTTTCGGCACGCTTTGCGACAACCGACTGCGGAACCGACCCAGCGTTGCTGTGCAAGAACACAGATGTACTCGTGCTTGCTGTCAAGCCCGCAGATTTACAGTCGGTAGCGGCAGTGCTGCGGCCACATCTGGGTTCGCAGCTTGTCATCTCCTTGCTTGCAGGGGTGACACAGGACCGAATTATGCAGCTGCTTGGCACCAAGCAGGTAGTGCGTTACATGCCAAGCCTGGCCGCGGCGGTGGGCAAAGCCCTGGTGGGGGTCAGCCTGCCGGATGACGCAAACGAATACATGCGCCACACCGCAGAGCGCATTGCACAGGCGCTTGGCACCCCTCTATTTGTGCCGGAGAAGCTTATGCCAGCTGTCACCGGCTTGTCCGGCTCCGGCATTGCTTTTGTTTTTGAGTTTGTGCACGCACTGTGTTTGGGGGCGGTGCAGGCGGGAATGTCGTATGACGCTGCGCTCACCGGAGCGGTTACCGTGCTCGAAGGCGCAGCCGCAGCACTCCGTGAAAACGGGGAACACCCGGTTGCGCTCCTGTCCAAGGTCATTTCCCCGGCTGGAACGACTATAGCCGGAGTTGAACAGTTGCATAGACACGGCTTTGATGCCGCCGTGGCGGCCGCCGTCACCGCAGCCGCCGACCGTGCTCGTGAACTGGAGAGTTAGTCGAAGTTCACTTCCGGAACCGCTCGCGCGGTTTCATCCACCTCAAAGTACTCGCGAGCAGTCAAGCCCAAGCCGCCAGCAAACATTGAGGCTGGGAACATGCGTATACGCGAGTTGTAGGTCTGGACGGAATTGTTGTAGCGTTGGCGTGCAACCGCGACCCGGTTCTCTGTTCCGGCGAGTTCATCTTGCAGCCTGAGAAAGTTCTGGTTAGATCTCAGTTCGGGGTACGCTTCGACCACCACCAGGAGACGACTAAGCGCGGACTCCATTTGTCCGTAACTTTCTGCGGTCTCGGAAACCGTTTGCGCCCCGGCTAGACGAGCACGCGCTTCGGCAATATCTGAGAACACCTGCTGCTCCTGAGACGCAAAGCCCCGTACCGTGGAAACGAGGTTGGGGATAAGGTCGCTACGCCGTTGGAGCTGGTTGTCCACCTCTGACCACGCACCATTCACTGACTCATCAAGCGCTATGAGTGAGTTCCGCTGCCCGACGTACCACGCTATACCACCAACTACCAGGAGCACGATCACCCCTAAAGCAATCAGCACCGTTGTTGTTTTATTTGCCATCTGTTATGCACCTCTCAGAAACGTGTATATGCGGCCCACGGCCGCATCTGGCTGCAGCCGCAGGCTGCACATTCGCGGGGTCTCGGCCGTAGCGCTAGAAGCCGCGACTTGCGCCACCACCGCCGAATCCACCGCCACCAAAGCCACCGAAACTCCGCCCACCAGAGCCAGCGCCAAAGCCTGTAGAGCTCCTGCCGCGGGTTGCTGCACCAAAACCACCACCATAAT
>PXEI01000172.1 GCA_003564775.1 Spirochaetaceae bacterium | reverse complement strand
CCCCCACTGGCGAGACCTCAAAGCCTATCCATCACTTCTGTGAGGAGCCGTGTACGGACCCGTACGCACGGTTCTGTGAGAGGACGATCCCCCTTCGGGGGGATCTCCTACTCGATCGCCACCGATCCGCTCGCGCAAGCGAGCGGATCGTCACGGCTCAGCGGCTTGTCCGCTGGAGCCGCTGGTTGAACTTCTTCTACTCCGCTTTGCCGCGTGAGTCCATCCCGGAGTTTCTCTTCGATACGGTCTTTCAGACTTTTCGGGGCCAGCACCCTCACATCCGGCATCCAGGAGAGCACCCAGCGGATGAGTTCCTGCCTCCCCGAGGTTGCCATGCACATTTCCACCCGGCCATCGGGGCGCTGGGTGAACGTCTGCGAGGGATGCCAGTCCCGCTCCATGAGGTACACCGCCAGTTTCGGCTCGAAAAGCAGCCGCACGCGCATGAGCTTCTCTCCCCTTGTGATGCCGAAGGCCTCCCGTGCGTAGGCCCTGGCATCGAATTCCGGCGCACGCCGGAAGCCCGCGCCCGTCCCCTCAACCTCCCGGAACCGCGACAGCGCAAACGTCGCCATCCGGTCTTTCTCCTCGTTGTGTGCCAGCAGGTACCAGTTCCCGTGGTAGGCCAACAGTTGGACCAGCCGGAGGGAATGCCCGGCATCGTCATGGCCATTCACATCCCGCGACTGCGGGACGAGTACCTCGACTTCCACCCTCATTTCCACCTGCTCATGGCCGACGGATTGTTTCTGCGCGACGAACGTTTCCTGGTCCTCCCCGACAACGGCATGGATGCGGTCGAGGAACTCTTCCGCGCCAGGCTCATCACCTTCCTCAGCAAACAGGGCCTCCTGCCCGCCGAACGCGCCCGCATGCTCAAGGAGTGGAAGCATTCCGGCTTCAACGTACACCGCAGCCGCCGCATTCAGCCCGACGAACGCGAGGACCTGGAGCGCGTCGCAAGGTATATCATCCGCAACCCGTTCTCGACGGAAAAGATGGAGTTCAAGCCGCCCAACGCCGTCAACCGCGAAGGCTCTGTCATCTACCGCTCCGGGATGAATCCTAAGATCAACCGGAATTTTCAACTCTTCACCCCCTGTGATTTTATCGCCGCCATCACCCAACACATCCCGGATAAGAGCTTTCAACTCGTGCGCTATTATGGATGGTATTCCAATAAGATGCGCGGCCAGCGCAAGAAACGCGCCGAGGAGGAAAAAGAGGCCGAAGAAGTAGACGAGGGCGTGGAGGTCATCGACGTGTCCGAACACCAGCCCCGCCGTATTCCTTCCAAGAAATGGAGGGACCTCATCAAGAAAGTCTGGGAGGCTGATCCCATGATCTGCCCCACCTGCCAACAGGAAATGCGAATTGTGTCCCTCATTGACGAGCGGGACGTCATCGAAAAGATGCTCAAATGCCTGGGACTCTGGCAACAAGGAGTCCGGGTGGATCCCCAACAGCAAAGCGGCACCGACCCACCACCCGGGGACTGGGTCTATGAGCCTGTCGACCACGACCCCTTTCCCGACTACGATACCGAGCCCGTTCTCTTCTACGCAAACGCCTGAGCGACTGCGACAGGAGAGCTTTGTGTCCTTTCATGCCGGAAGGCCCCGAGTCCCCCTGTCCGGAGGGGTTCGGGGGCCCCCGAACCCCTCCGGACAGGGGGACAGCAGTTTCGGCTTGACATCCGCCCCTCAATTCCGCAAGAATGCACCCATGTTCGCCCCCGTTTCAACCCCGAAAGCGCCTCTCGCCCTCAAAGCGCGAAAAGCGATTTCCTATCCATTAACTCGACCTCGGAGATCAAGATAAGTGGTAATTTTAGGCTAGGCGATGTACGACACAATGTTGCAGATATATCAAAAATTAAAAAGATATTAAAGTTTAAGCCACAGGTAACAATATCAGGGGGACTGCAAAAATTTATAAACTGGGCGAGCCTTGAAAATACCCACAAAGATACCTATAAACAATCCCTAGACGAAATGCGAAGTAAAAAACTTTTCAAATAATATGATCAAAAAAATAAAAAAAATCCTTTCTAAATTTATACTGAACAGGAAGTTAAATAATATCCAACATCTCAATATGAAAATATTGAGGGAGTTGGATAATCAGAAAACCATTATTGGTAAAGATTTGTCTGGCAGGTTAAAAGACAAAGGTATTCTGAATAATATACAAGATGCCGAATTTAAAATCTTCTCACAGTGGGGGGACGACGGAATAATACAATACCTGACAAACAACATAGAGAACCCGACAAAAACTTTTATAGAATTCGGCGTAGAAGACTATGTTGAATCTAATACGCGCTTTCTGTTGATAAATGATAACTGGACGGGATTTATAATGGATGGATCGGAACAACACATCTCAAAAATACAAAACAGCGACCTTTATTGGAAATATGATGTAACGGCCAAGTGCGCGTTTATAGACAAGAACAACATAAATGAACTACTATCATCTTCCGGACTTGGAAAAAATATCGGCATACTAAGCATAGATCTAGACGGAGTGGATTACTGGATCTGGAAAAACATAAACGCAGTAAACCCTGAAATAGTGATAGCTGAATATAATTCCACCTTCGGAGATGAACGAGCGATAACTGTGCCATATAAGCAAGATTTTCGCAGAGATAAAGAGCACTTCAGTTACCTATACTTTGGCGCTTCCCTCCCCGCACTATGCGCGCTTGCGGAAGAAAAGGGTTACTACTTTGTCGGCTCAAATAGCAACGGCGTAAACGCATATTTTGTAAGAAAGGATAAGATCGGAAAACTAAAACCAATGACGGCTAAAGAGGGCTATGTCTTATCTAAATTTAGAGAATCTAGAGATGAGAACGAGCACCTCAATTACACTCCTCCGCAAAAACGTATGAATGTTATAAGGGGGTTAAAAGTGATCAATACAAAAACACACCAAGAGGAGTTAATCTAAAAAAAACACGGTGAACAGGGATAACTTATGTAAAATTTGCGGAGAGCCTTCCGGTTTTACCTTTAGTAAACAAGTACTAAACAAATATAACGTAAATTATTTTATATGTTCCGGTTGTGGGTTTATGCAGACCGAAAAACCATACTGGCTCAGTGAGGCCTACAACTCGGCAATAACAAGTCAGGATGTCGGAGTAATCCAAAGGAATTTAGCAACCGCGAAACTAACAAAACAAGTAATACTATCGAACTTTAAAACAACATCAAAATTCCTTGATTGGGGTGGCGGTTATGGACTTTTCACAAGATTAATGAGAGACATGGGCTTTGATTACTATCATCGTGATCCTAACTGTAAAAATTTGTTCGCAAGTAGATTTGAAGGGCATGGTAGCGGGTTTGAACTCATTACCGCATTTGAGGTACTAGAACATTTGGAAGATCCAGTTGAGGCATTTAAAGACATGTTTACATATGGTGATTCGATACTCTTCACACAAGAACTCATTCCAAAAACATCTATAAACAATTGGTGGTATCTTTCTCCGGAGCATGGTCAACACATCGCCTTCTATTCCGAGAAATCATTGTCTGTTATTGCCGAGAAGATGCATGCAAATATTATTTCTAAAAACAATGTGCACCTTATGACAAAGAAGCGTGGTCGAGTTCGTCTATACACAATGCGGGAGTCGCCAATACGAAGAGTTATAAAAAAAATAATTAATCGATTCAATTATCATATATTAAGAAGGCCAAGGATTACACCTCTGACCGGGAAGGACTTCAGAGAATCTAGGGGTGGTCAACAATAAATAGAACCGCATGGCAACTTTAAACAACAACCAAAAACCGACAATGGCGTTCGTCGACACGTCCCTGCATAAAAATACCAAATCGGGTGATTTTCTCCGTGAACTTTTTGCACCACATTTTGAGATAACTAACTTTTGGGATGATGCCTGGGAAACAGACGAGCACATTCCCCCGGAAATACTAAACAAGTATGACTACGTATTCTATGAGCAGACAATAAACTCTTTCGATGACTTAAAAAAAATAACAGCAAAAATAATCTGGGCGCCAATGTATGACGGCGTTGATTTTAGTTTCTCATTCTGGAAAAGCTTATCGTACTTCAACATAAAAGCCATCTGTTTTTCTAAAAAACTTTATGACATCTGTAGGCGATATAATATAGATGCCGTATATGCTCAATATTATTTAAATCCGGCGCTACTTAAGGCAGACATACCGACAACCGGCAGGCATTTATTTTTTTGGCACAGAACCGGCATAACATTTAATAAATTAAAAAAGATAATTTCTCCGAACCAAGTAGACAGCTTCAAATTTAGAAGTTGCCCCGATCCGGCCACAAGCAAGGAATCAATAAGCGAAGACGATGTCAAGGATTATAAAATAAAAATATTGAGTGATACCTTTATCCCGAAGCAAGAATACCTAGCGAGCTTGGCTTCTACAAATATATTCATTGCACCGAGAAAACGTGAGGGTATAGGGATGAGCTTCATAGAGGCCCTAGCAATGGGGCAATGTGTTCTAGCCCACAATGACAGCACGATGAACGAATACATAACAGACGGGGAAGACGGGTACTTATTCAATATAGATAATCCTAAAACTATAGACCTAAGTAATGTCGCCTTAATTATCGAGAACTCCCGAAAAAGAGCGGCCGCGGGATATCTCAAGTGGCAAAAAAGTAAACAACTGATAATTGATTTCGCCACAGCGCCAACCAAACGAACGAAGCCATCTTCACCCTTTTTAAGGGCCACACTGGAAACATACTACAAATTTCACGTCCGAAAAAAGTTTTTTATAAGGTCGCTATATCGCAATTTCTATAAATTAACGAGGCGCAGACTTATTGTTGTGAGACTACAGGGCGGACTAGGGAATCAACTTTTCCAATATGCCGCCGGACGCGCCATGGCAATGGCAAGTGGCACCAACCTAAAGCTAGACATCGGTTTTTATGATAAATCTCGCGATAGAAGCTTTTTGCTAAATAATTTCAACATTCGGGCGGGAATCGCTTCAAGAACAGATATCGTAATAAAAAAAGTGCTTAAGAGGGTGTTTGGGATGAGGAACCAATATCTAGAAGACTATTATCAAGGTGAAAAATATTTCAAAGATATTCAGAAAGACCTGAGGGAAGAATTTACCCCCAAGCGACCGCTTGGTCCGGAAGCACAAGAGGTTTCTGAAAATATATCTAAGTGCGAAGCAGTGTCTCTGCATGTCAGACGCGGCGACTATGTCTATAACGACAAACTAAAAAATATAATCCAGCCCCTGCCCATGACATATTATCTTAATGCCGTGGAGGTAATAACTAAAAAAGTTAAAGACCCCAGCTTCTTCATATTTTCAGACGACGTAGAGTGGGTAAAAAATAACCTAAAATTATTATCCCCCGTCACATACGTGTCTCAGCCGGAGATTACAGATTTCGAAGAACTGGAACTTATGAGCCTATGTAAACACAATATAGTGGCAAATAGCAGTTTTAGTTGGTGGGGGGCTTGGCTGAATAGAAATCCAAATAAGGTTGTTATTGCTCCCCAAAAGTGGTTTAATTACGAAACAAATGACACTAGAGACCTAATCCCTCAGTCGTGGATAAAAATGTAACAATGCAATGAAAAAAAATATACTTGTACTTGGTGGATCAGGATTTCTTGGGAAAAATATCTGCGAAGTATTGCGTAAGCAATATAATATAATAGTTTTTTCAAAGGAGAGTATTCCTGCGAGTGATCATAAGTCCTATCAGGGCGATTTTTCTAACCCGAAAGATTTAGAGATGGTTTTTAAGGAGAACAAAATAGATATAGTTTTACACCTCATATCAACAACCACTCCGGCCACGTCAAATAAAGATAAGGCCTACGATATAAAATCAAATCTTCTGGCAACCATAGACCTGTTAGACTTAATGGTTAAATACTCGGTTCCCAAAATCGTATTTATCTCTTCGGGCGGAGGCGTCTATGGCAAGCTGGGCAACAACGAGAAGAGTGTAAAAGAAGATCATGCAACCAATCCGCTCTGCTCCTATGCGATATGCAAATTGGCGATTGAGAAATATCTTTTATTGTATAAAAATTTACATAATATTGATTACTTAATCTTGAGAGTCTCCAATCCATACGGGGAACACCACTCTTCGGACAGCCAGGGCATAATTAATATCATGCTAAAAAAGATAGTGGCCGGAGATAAAATAGAAATTTGGGGTGACGGAAGCGTAATTAGAGACTATATCTATGTTAAGGACTGCGCAAACATAGTTAAAACGTTATTAGACAAAGAAACGTTTAATATTCAGGGTTTTAAGCGATTTTGCATACAAGAGAAGCTAGCGCATGGAGATGCGGTTTGGCAAGCATGAAGGCGTTCGAATCCCGGAAAAGCTGCAAAATTGTTTAAAACCTTGTTGGACT
>PXEI01000229.1 GCA_003564775.1 Spirochaetaceae bacterium | reverse complement strand
GGTCCTGGGTCTGGGGTTCTCGCGCGTGTGGGCCAACTGCCCCAAGGAGCGCTGTGTAGGCTGCATCAAAGCTTGGGCGTACCGATGGCGTCAACTCGGCAGTAGCTGGGCCCTGTTTGCTGTCGATGAAGGGTTCAAGTAACTCTTCGAAGTATCGTGCGGCGGCTGAAAGCTCTGCAAAACCAAAGGTAGCGCCGGTGCCAGCAAGCTTATGGAGCTCGTTTCGCAGAAGCGCTATCAGAGCCTTGGTCTCGCCAGCCGCATCTGCCCTGTCGCTGGAGAACCCGGCAAACACTGCGCTGTAGGTGTCTCGAATGAGGGTAAGCTTGTCGGGGAGCTGAATCGCAAACTTTGCGCTTAGAGCTTCTAGACGTGCTATCATTCGGTCGGAGTACTGTGCCATGCGCGAAGGGTCTCCCTTAAAGGCCATGTGAGCCATGTGGGCCTCGTGAGCAACTTTTCGGATAATCCTGTTAACCTTAACCTGAAACCACATTCTGAATCAACTAAACTTGCACAACCGTACGATATCGGTTAACCTTTTGGACAATGGTGAGTGAAATTAACCTTAGCACAAGCTTAGAAAACTACCTCGAAGCAATCCTGGTACTGGAACGTCGCAACCGCGTGGCTCGCGTCAAGGACATTGCCGACCACCTTAACGTTCAAATGCCGTCGGTTACTGGTGCGGTGAAGAACCTGCGCGAAAAAGGGCTCATTAACTACGAGAAGAACTCCTTTATCAGTCTTACCCCTGAGGGAATGCAGATCGCCCGGGCAATTGAACGCCGGCACTCGGTGCTGCAGTGTTTTTTGGAGAATGTACTCCTTGTTGATTCGGAACAGGCTTCAGATATTGCCTGCAAAATGGAACACGCGCTGGATACAGAGACCGCCGAAAGGCTTTGTAACAGCATTAAGTACTTCACCAACGAAATTTTGACCCGACAAGATCTTACTAAGGAGCAGTGGCAGGAAATTCTGACCTCACGTCGAACACCTTGCACTATTTGTCACTCATGGCCCACATTGTAACCAGCGTTCTCGAAAACCGTCCTGTTGCCCAAGACTACTATGAGCTCAGACTTGCCTGGCCGTCCTGGGCGCCAGCACCACAACCCGGGCAGTTTCTTACGGTTCGGACTGTAGACGGGCCGGTTCCCTTACTCCGGCGCCCCTTTGCATTCTCCGGCTTCGACCGTGCCGACAGTGCTGCGAGCATCATTTATCAGCGGCGCGGCCACGCTACCACTCTCATGACCGCGAAGAGACCCTTTGATCCTTTTGATATTCTTGCCCCTATGGGCAATGGCTTTCCCGATCCGGGTTCTGGACGCAGACCAATACTCATTGCGGGTGGAATTGGCATGGGGCCCATGATGTTCCTTGCCGAGCGGCTTGCACAGAGTCCTTATCCAGGAATTCTCATAATCGGCGCACGCTCCGGGCAGTATCTCCCGAGGGTTGTACTCTCGCGTTCGGTGCAAACAATTCTCTGTACTGACGACGGCTCGGCCGGACGCAAAGGTTCGGCAATTGATATCGCACGTGAGGAAATTCGTCAGGACGGATGCGCCCCCGAACTGTATCTCTGTGGCCCCCACGGCATGCTAGCGGCAGGACACGCGCTTGCAGAAGAGCTCGACGTACCAGCCTGGGTCGCGATGGAACAAACCATGGGGTGCGCAGTTGGCGCGTGCATGGGTTGTGTTGTCCGAGTTCATGGGGGAGAAGAGTATGCTCGTGTATGCATGGAAGGGCCGGTGTTCGACTCAAGGACAATTGTATGGACCTGAGTGTTCGCATAGGCCCCGGAACTCTACCGAACCCGGTGGGGGTCGCATCCGGAACTTTTGGATACGGAAGTGAGTACGAAAAGCTTATAGACCTGAGCATTATTGGCGCACTCTATACCAAGGCCGTTACTCCAGAGGTTCGCCCCGGGAATGCGACTCCACGTATTATTGAAACTCCAGCTGGAATGCTCAACTCTATAGGCTTGGCCAACAACGGCCTCGCAGGGTTTAGAGCGGCCAAGATCCCGTATCTTCGCACACTTCCCTGCCCTGCTGTGGTGAATGTCGCCGGAGCTAAGGGCGATGACTATGCAAAGGTTATTGAGGAACTCGCCGCTGAGGACTGCATTTGGGGATGGGAGGTAAACCTGTCCTGCCCCAACGTCAAGACCGGCGGACTTGCGCTTGGCACCGACCCGACCGAGGTTGAACAACTCACCGCCCGGCTGCGCAAACTCACTTCCAAGCCACTGATAATCAAGCTGACACCGAATGTAACCGACATTACCGCAATTGCACGTGCGGCCGAGGCCGGTGGAGCAGATGCGGTCTCGTGCATTAACACGCTTGTGGGAATGGTCATAGATACCAAGGCTTTACGGCCGGTGCTGCCGGGTAAGACCGGTGGGCTTTCAGGCCCGGCGATACTTCCGGTTGGACTTGCCGCAGTGTACCGGGTAGCGCGCGCCGTTAGAATCCCGGTTGTTGGGTTGGGTGGAATAAGTGAGGCCGACCACGCAGTTCAGTACCTCCTCGCTGGTGCGCATGCAGTTCAAATTGGAACCGCCAACTTCATTGACCCGACAGTTCACCAGAAGGTACTCGACGGTATTCGGGCGTTTGCGGCACTACACAACTTGAAATCCATTCCTGAGTTTCATCAGTTTATTGATTAAGGCCCGCCGCATGGGCAACTGCCTCGCTACCGAGACGAGCTGAGGCGCTCCATCGCCCGGCTCGCGGCACTGGCCACAAGCTGATCCTGATCTGAACACAAGCGCAGCAACTCCGGACGCAGTTCCTGCGCATCAAGGTTCGCGGCCGTTACACAGGCGTTGCGCACCAACCCGCGGCGCCCTGCCCGCATGAGTGGCGAGCCACCGAAACGTGCAGTCATTTCCTCATGTGTCCGAATTCGCAGGATTTCACCAAGCGGGACGCTGGCCCCCGAAATTGAATTAAGCAAGTCCGGTTCGGTAGCAGGGCGCCGAACAGCGTTCAAAGGGCAGACTTCCTGGCAGAGGTCACAACCAAAGATCATATCCCCCATCTCCGATTCTCGATCCACGGGAATGGGCCCTTTGTGTTCTATGGTCAGATAAGAGATACACCGTCGTGCATCAATTCGATACGGTGCTGTCAGCGCACCTGTTGGACACACCTTGATACAGGCGCGGCAACCACGCGGACATCCTTGCCCGGCTGGAACCGGAACGTGGGCCGGAAACTCACGAGTACTCAGTATTTCACCTAGAAAGAAGTAACTCCCGAAAAGTGGAGAAATGGCCAGGGTGTTCCGGCCGATGACACAGGAACCCGAGGCGGCTGCAAAACTCCGTTCGGCCAAAGGCCCTGAGTCGGTGAACCTTCGAAACGCCGCGTCCGGATAGGTGCGCTGGAGGCGCTTGAGTACGTGGAGGAGTTTCTTGCCGAAAGTCTTGTGGTAGTCACGGCCACGAGCGTACCGTGCTACTCGACCTACTGCTCCACCGGTGCCGGAGCGCCCGTCCGGAGTCATGCCGTGCAGGGCTCTGGAGCTCTTGGTGTCGATGCCGTCCTCGCGATAGTAGTTGAGTCCAAACATCAATACAGAGCGGCAGCCTGGCAGTATCGTCTCGGCCCGGTACTTAAGCGGGGCGAACTCAGCCAGAAAACTCATGTCGCCATGGTGCCCTGAGGAAATGAACTCCTGGTACTCAGCCTCAAGCTGCGCCAGTTCAGCAGTTGGTTTGGGCTGTTGACCGCACACCCCAAGCAGCGTCAGACCCAACTCTTGTGCGTACTCCAGAACTGGCTGCAGTTCCGCAGGCAGTTCGCTCATGCGGGTGACTCCAATTGGGCATGTACCTTCGGTTCCTTGTTCGTATAATCGCACAGGTCTTTGAGCACACAGGTACTGCAGCGCGGTGCACGGGCAAGGCAGACCACACGTCCATGTTTATTCACCAACATAGAAAGCGGGCTCTGAAGGTCTTCAGGGATCTTTGTCTGCAGTTCCCGCTCCAGCGCGTCGGCGGCGGTGGCTTGTCCGACTCCCAGCCGCCGCATGACTCGACCAAAATGGGTATCCACGATAATTGCCGGAAGGCCAAAAACATGGCTGCGAACCACGTTGGCAGACTTGCGGCCAACGCCGGGAAGAGTCGTGAGGGCCGACATCGACTGAGGCACCTCGCCGTTGAAGCTTTGTACAAGCTCGGCGGCTGCGCCCTGTATGTGTGCAGCCTTGCTGCGATAGAACCCGGTACTCTTGATGATCTCCTCCACCTCGCCTCGGCCCGCTCCGGCGAGGGCTGCTGCAGTGGGAAACCGGGCGAACAGAATCGGTGTTACCTTGTTCACCTGGAGATCGGTAGTCTGAGCCGAGAGAATAACACCAATCAATAGCTCAAACGGTGAGCGGTAATCAAGGAATGAGTCGATGTTGCCGTACGCGGCAGTGAGACGTCTGTGAATTTCTCGAAGCTTCCTGGACACAGAGTCAGGTTCCGCGGATTCGCTGTACAACCTGTTGAATACCTTCCTGGAGAAGCTTGACCTTCTCCGATAAGCCGTCGGCGACACCGTCTATGCGACGCACCGCCTCGGAAGACTGCTCGGCCGCCTGACGGACATCGCCCACCGCCTCGTTCGCCTCACGGGCTGCCTCGGATGTAGTCTGGCAGTTGCTTGTTATGTCCTGGCTTGCGCTTGCCTGCTGTTCCACCGCCCCGGCCACCTCGGAGTTAATTACGTTCAAGTGCTCAATGGTGCTGAGTATCCGGTTAATGGCCTCCACCGCACCACTGCTCTGCTGCTGCAGCGCCTTGATCTGGGCCGAGATTCGGTCCGTCGCCTCTCCTGTCTGCCGCGCCAGGGACTTAACCTCGTTAGCTACAACAGCAAAGCCTTGTCCAGCCTCACCGGCATGCGCCGCCTCTATTGCGGCATTCAGTGCCAGCAGGTTGGTCTGCTCTGCTATTTCGGTTATGAGTTCGGCTATGCTGCTGATCTCGCGCGATGCCTGCCCGAGCTCGGCCATTTTGTCTGATGCTGCGCGTGCTGACTCCACTGCGTTCTCGGAGGTGCCTGCCGCGTCCCGCATCTGCTTGCGAATATGCTCAATGCTTGCCGAAAGCTCTTCACTGCCCGAGGCAATAGTCTCCACTCCCGACTCGGCCTGCTGCGTTGATCGTGCAGCTATTCCTACCCGGTCAAAGGTGAACTTTCCCGCTTCTTCTACCTGGTTTACCACCGCTGAAAGCTGATTACCAGCTACTTGCAGGTCTTCTACAAGAGCTGCGACGCCCTGCTCCAGTTCAGCGGCATGTCGCCCGGCAACGTCACGCTCTTTCGCCCGCATTTCTTCTGCCATGTCGTCCTGTTCACAGCGGGCACGTTCGGCGCGGATCATAGCCACAACATACAGCCGTGCGAGCTTTGCCAGCGGACGAACCTCTTTCGTCGGGCCGGTTACGCCACACGTGGCAACACGGTTACCGTCAATATCAATGGCGACACTAACGCCTTCCTTCATGAACTTCGAACGCCGTGCCTCGCGTGCAGTGACCGCAATCTCGTCAAGTTCACCGGCCATGATCTTGGCTCCGCCACCGTGGATAGTCCCCACTCTTTCACGGACTACCGCAGCAACAATCTCACCACGCTCGGCACAGAAAATCATCTGGTAACCAAACTCTCCGTGAAACTCATCACAGAGATCCTGCAAAAACTGTACTTGTATGCCGCTTTCGGTGCAGCCGTTTACTACCCCGCTTTGCGGCTTCTCTTCGTTCTTAACCTGGCTCATTTGCGCTGTCGACATCTACAGACTCCCCCTTAAAACCTCGTTTTTGGTGCCGTTGTGCAGCCTGGGCTTGCCTATGCCCCGCGGATTCGCTGCGCAATCTTTCCAATTCCATGATAGTCAATACCAAGATTGACGCCCTGCTTCATGACCTTTGAGCGCTTCATTTCAAGCCACGACACGGCACGTTCGGCCATGACACTTATCATGTAACCGAATTCACGAGAAAAGCTCTCGCACAGATCCTGCAGAAACGCAATCTCAAGCCCGGACTCCGTATACCCATTGCTGATTCCGCTTTGTGCGGGGGCTTCAGTCATTACGAATGTCTCTCCTGCACGACAGAATTGGAGCGAACGTAAACAGTCCCCACCATTGTACCGTGTGTTTACAGTCCGTCAACAGAAACCGCAAAAAAAGGAGGCGCAAATTTCGGCTAGGCCATGCCATTTTTCGCAATCGCCATGCAGTTGACCGACATGAGCGTGGTCGTTATACTACCGTCTCAATGAAGATGCGAAGTATCTCTTCTGGAGATGTCCATCAACAGCGGGATGTAGCCTAGGGGCTAAGGCGCCTGCTTTGGGAGCAGGAGATCGGAGGTTCGAATCCTCTCATCCCGATCGAGCATGAACCGGGCT
>PXEI01000115.1 GCA_003564775.1 Spirochaetaceae bacterium | reverse complement strand
GAGTCCTTGATGAAACAGTTGAGAGACGAGGCTACCGCCGCCTTGGCTCGAGCACGTCGCCCCGGGCTGGCAGCAGCTATTCGCAGGCTTTTGAGCCTGCGGGGTTTGGCTTACCAATGAGAATGATACGGAGCTTCTCTGCAGCAGTTCTGCTGTGTGTAGTACTGGTCGCGTGCGGTGGGCAACAGGACTGGGTGACGTTCCGGGGGTCGCAAGGCCGAGGACGCGCCGAAACCGCAATCACCCCTCCGTTGGGCATACGCTGGAAGCTGAGACTTCAGCGCGAGAGTAACTCGCTTGCCGCTTTTAACCCCCCCGTGGTTCTGGACGACACTATCTATTTTGGCTCCGCCGACGGCAATTTTTACGCGCTGGACATAGAGAGTGGTTACATGCGCTGGACATTCTCTACCGACGGCCCAATAAACTCGGTACCCTACGCCGATGCGGAGAATGTGTATTTTGGGTCGGTGGACGGGAACGCGTATGCCTTGCGTCGCGACGATGGCAGTGAGGTTTGGCGCTTTGGTACGGGGCGGCCGGTACGGAGTTCGGTTACCCGATACGAAGACATGGTCATGTTTGCAAGCGACGCGGGGTCAACCTTTGCTGTCAACGAGCTTGGCGAGGAGCTCTTTCGGCTCCCGAACTTGATCTGGTACTACATTACCTTCCAGGTTCATGACGACATAATGTATTTTGCTCCCGGGCCCCTGGAGAACCCCCGCAGCTTGGCAGCCTACGACGTGCGCACCGGTGAGTATCTCTGGCTGTTGGACACCGCCATGCTTGGCGCGGTGTGGTACTCTTTTCCTGCGGTTGATGGGGACATGCTGTTTATGGCTACCGGTGCTCCACGCGGTGCCTACTGGGAACTCAGCTATTACGGCATTGACCGTCACACCGGTGACATTCTCTGGCGCTACACGGATGTTTCACACTTCCCGGCCGAGTACTACATCGACCCTGAACTTCTCTTCAGACGCAATATTGAACTCTTGGACTTCATGGCACCTGCGGTAGTTGGCAACCGCGTAATCTTTACCAGTGGTGACGCAACAGTCAGGGCCTTTGATACGCGCAGCGGACAGTTAGCGTGGTCAAGTGACCTCAGCCACCCCACAAGCTCCGCGCCAACGATAGCAGGCAACACCGTCTACTTTGGCGTACATGCTGATCCAGGTGACTCACCAGACGCAACACCAGCCCGACTTGTGGCACTCTCTGCCCGGAACGGCCGGAAAGAGTGGGAGATGCCTATCGACGGTGCCGTGCTCAGCGCGCCGGTGATCGCAGGCCGTAGAATTCTTTTTGGAACTCAGAATAGCGTCTTCTATATCCTGGAAGCGTTGTTTTAACTTTTGTCGCGGTGGGTGAACTTGAGTGACTCGGCAAGGTCGGCACCGGTGACCGGTTTCTTAAGATACGCAACCTTGGTCGGCACGTTCTCAAGTCCAACCTGATCTTCAAAGTCGTACGCACTCATGAAGATAATCGGGGTTTCAAGCTCGGCGCTAATGTCTCGGGCGGCCTCGATTCCGGTCATTTCGCCCTTCAGCTTAATGTCCATGAGCACGAAATCTGGGGCTGTGTTCCTTACCAGGGCCAGACTGTCCTCGGCCCGGTCGGTTTCACCACACACAGCAATTCCAAGGTCACGCAACACAACTCGCAACGAGAGGCGAATGATTGCTTCATCTTCTACGAGAACCGCTCGGACGCCACTTGCCTCACTCATGTATCGCACACCACTCAAGCATACCGGCAGTATACACCAAAGCCGATACCACGCAAGCAGTGGTTCTACGTGAGTCGAGCGTCTCGCACAGGATTGCTCAGAATACCAATGCCCTCAACCTCAACCTCTACTACATCACCGTGTTGAAGCGGGCCAACCCCACTCGGAGTTCCGGTGAGAACAATATCACCGGCACGTAAACTGAAGTTCTTGCTGATAAAACTCAGAGTCTCCGCGATACCAAAGATCATGCTGGCTGTATTTCCGGACTGGCGAAGCTCACCGTTAACACGGCATTCAATAGCCAGGGCCTGAGGGTCTCCAAGATCTTTCTGCAGCACGATCCGAGGCCCAATTGGCGCAAAGGTGTCAAAGGACTTTCCACGGAACCACCCGGAACGGTCGGCATTCTGAATGTTGCGCTGACTGACATCATTCATACAGGTATATCCGTAGATGTAGTCATATGCTTCTTCCGGTTGAATGTGGCTACAGTCACGCCCGATGATAAACGCCAGTTCTCCCTCATGGTCGGTGCGCGGAGTTTCGAAGTCGTACTCGGCCAGAATGGCCGGGATTACAATTTCTTCATCTGGGCCAACCAGGGAGTTAGGAGTCTTGGCAAACAGAATTGGCTCTGGAGGAATGTCTTTGGTGAATCCCTGCACACGTACGGACTCACTTTCCTGAATGTGTGCATGATAGTTCAAACCCAGCGCAATGATCTTACTGGGATTTACACGGTACTCGCTTCCATCAGATACAGGCAGTGTAATCATGGTCTAAATGTAACACCATTAGCCCGGCGTGTCAATTGGTTTGTTAAACAAGAAGGCTCCAACGCGCCCAGTATCCGGTAAGGGGAGCCGGATGTGAACGGTTGGAGCCGTACTATGTGAAGTTCCAACTGGTGGATGAAGGCTAGCCTTCAAGGGCCTCCAGAATCAGGGCTCCAGCCGAAGCGGTAGAACCAGCGCCACCCATGTCACCGGTCAGCTGGCCACGTTTATTCTTTACAACAGACTCAATAGCCCCGAACACCTTGTCGCCAAGATCTGCATGCCCCAGAAAATCCAGCATGAGCTTGACGGTCCAGATCATTGCAATTGGGTTTGCTAACCCTTTTCCAGCAATATCCGGTGCCGATCCATGCACCGGCTCAAACATACTCGGGAACCTCTTTTCGGGATTGATATTTCCGCCTGCGGCAAAGCCCAGGCCTCCCTGCAGTACACTACCCAGGTCGGTGAGAATATCGCCAAAGAGGTTGCTCGCCACAATTACATCAAAGTCCTCCGGACGTTGAATCATAAACATGCTCAATGCATCTACGTGATACTGGTCGGCGCTTATGTCGGGATACGCAGCCGATCGCTCGGCAAACAGCTTGTCCCAAAAAACCATGCTGTAGTTGAGTGCATTGCTCTTGGTGGCGCTGCTGACCTTTGCGACGGTTTTTCTGCCCTCGGAGCGACGTTTGGCAGTGCGTGCCTGAGCCAGATCAAAAGCATAGTTCATGACCTTCTCGGTATTCTTCCGCGTAAAGACCGATGTTTGTATCGCGGTTTCCTCCTCGGTGCCTTCGCCCACCAGACCCCCAATTCCTACATACTCGCCCTCGACATTTTCGCGAATAAAAACGATGTCTACATCCGCAACGCTCTTTCCACGAATGGGGCAGTCTTCCTCGGTGATAAGCTTGATTGGTCGCAGATTGATGTACTGGTTAAAGCCCCGGCGTATTCGTAGTAACAGATCGCGCAGACTCACGTGGTCTGGCACGCCAGGATACCCAACTGCACCAAGCAGAATTGCATCGGTGTCCCGCAGCTTGTCCATCCCGTCGGCGTCCATCATCATGCCGTTCTTCGCGTAGTACTCACAGCCCCAGTCGTAGTGTTTGTACTTGAAGGCTATGCCTCCATGGAGCTCGGCGACCCGATCCAAAACCTTAAGCCCCTCAGCCATTACCTCGTTTCCGATCCCATCGCCGGGGATCACCGCAATGTCATATGTTTTCATACCCTCTCCTGTGTATCATGCATTTCGCCCGGCTCAAATGAGCAGGTACGGATTCTCAAGCAAGGTCTTGACGGTTCGCAGGAAACTCGCCGCAGGCGCACCGTCAATTATTCTGTGGTCGTAGGTGAGCGAAAGATGAGCCATAGGTCGAATCACCGCCTCACCATTTTCCGGAACTACTCGGTCTTTCACAGCACCGACCGCGAGGATTCCACTCTCGGGCGAGTTGATGACTGCTGTGAAGCTGTCGATCTCGTACATGCCAAGGTTTGAGACACTGAAGGTACCCCCCTGCATATCCGCCGAAGATAGTCCCCCATCACGCGCGAGTTCACCCAGCCTCTGCGACTCGGCATGAATCTCTTTCAGCCCCATTCGGTCAACTGCCTTT
This sequence comes from Spirochaetaceae bacterium, assembly GCA_003564775.1. Classification (GTDB taxonomy): domain Bacteria; phylum Spirochaetota; class Spirochaetia; order DSM-27196; family SLAA01; genus SLAA01. Next base: position 2,296 of record PXEI01000115.1, on the reverse strand, counting down.
AAGACAGGTACCAAGAGACCTTCCTCAACCGCAACCGCCATTCCAATGTTGATCTCGCTGAACTCAATGATCTCATCCTCGGTCATGGTTGCGTTCATGCGCGGGTGCTCACGCAGGGCACTCGCCACCGCCTTCATCACCACATCGTTGTATGAAACCTTGATCCCCAGGTCCTTGAGTTTGGCCCGCATTCGTCCGGACTCGCTCATGTCAACCTCTATGCGGTGGACAGCCTGTGCCGCAGTGTCCAGGCTTTCGCGCATCCGCCGCGCGATAACTCGACGCATACCGGAGATCGGTAGTTTTCGTGCTGACTGAAGGCCCGCTTCGCCTACGGACGCCGAGCCCGTTGCGCCTCCGACCCCGGAGCTGTGCCCGACCACCGATAGAACGTCGTCGCGGAGGATGCGCCCCTGGGGCCCTGTACCGGAAATACCGTCCAGCGTGACACCCATTTGCTCCGCGACCTTACGAGCAAGTGAGCTGGCTCTTGGCGCATTCTTGATCGCCTCAAGCACGTCACGTTCAATGATCAAACCTTGGGGACCGCTCCCCGCGAGCGTCGAAAGCTCAACCTCATGTTCCTCCGCACGCATTCGTGCACGCGGCGTTGCAAACACCCGGCCGTTGTCGGGCAACCCATTCACGGCTGCGGGTTGGTCAGCAGATGCTGACGCAGCATCGGAGGCACCCCGCGTATCTACCGACGGCGGCATCACGGGAGCCGTAGACTCCGGCGCAGCGCCTGGGGCAGCGGGGGCCGCGACCGACTCCGCGTCGGCAAGCAGAGCCGAGATATCCTCACCAGGTTCACCAATGACCGCAATTAACTCGGTAATGGGGACCACCTCGCCAGCCGCCCTCACAATCTTGAGGAGGGTTCCTGATACCGGTGAGTCAATATCAATGGTGAGCTTGTCGGTCTCCATCTCAAAAAGAGGCTCACCCTCCTCTACTACCTCGCCCTCGGCCTTTTTCCACTCAATTATGTTGCCTTCGGTCATTTGCAGACCCTGTTTCGGCATAATTACTTTAGTAGCCATAACTAATTCTTCCGATAGCAGAGATCTTTCACCGACTCCACAATGTCGTCGACTCCCGGCACGACCGCGTCCTCCAAGACCAGCGCAAAGGGCAGGGTACAGGCCTTGGCCCCCAGCCGTGCGACCGGTGCATCAAGATACTTGAAGGCTTCTTCAGATATTTCTGAGCCTATCTCCGCGCCTATTCCGGCATTCCTGTGGGCCTCATGCACAACCAAAGCGCGTCCGGTTTTCTTGACCGACTCCACAATGGTTCCAATGTCCAAAGGAAGCAGAGTGCGTGGATCAATGACCTCGGCCTCAATTCCGTCAGCTGCCAGTATCTCGGCAGCCTCCAGGGCGCGGCTGACCATCAGCGATGTAGCAACAATCGTGGCGTCTTTGCCTTGGCGTTTTATCGCCGCCTGTCCAAAGGGGATCATGAAATCGGGATCGTCAGGAACCTCGTCACTGGTGATGTAAAGTGCCTTGTGCTCAATGAACATGACAGGATTGTTGTCGCGGATCGCAGTCCGCAGCAGGCCTGCGGCATCATACGCATTCGACGGCATGACAACCTTAAATCCCGGGATATGAGTGAAGATAGTCTCCACGCTCTGAGAGTGGGTACCCGCGTTGCCACGGCCAATCCCTTGTTGGCCCCGGATCACCATTGGCAGACTCGCACGGCCACCGTACATATAGCGGAGCTTTGCTACTTGATTCAGCAACTGGTCACCGGCGACGAAGGTGAAGTCAAGATACATGAAGTCGATTATGGGCCGCATTCCGGTAAGCGCCGCGCCTATGCCAAGCCCGACGTAGCCAGCCTCGGCAATCGGAGTATCGCGCACTCGCAGCTTGCCAAACTCCTTTTGGAGGTCGCGGGTACAGCCGAATACGCCACCCTGTTCACCAATATCCTCACCCATTACAAACACGGCGTCGTCACGGCGCATTTCCTCTGCAATTACATCACGTATTGCTACCGCAATTTTCTTGTTTGCCATTTAAACGCCCTCCACGTAGTACACATCATCCAGCACAGTGGCGGGATCCGGATCAGGACTCTCCATCGCAAAGGTGACTGCCTGCTCAATAAGCTCGTCAATCTCGCTTCGCTTCTTCGCGATCTCGTCCTCGGACATCACGTTGTTGTCCAACATATGCTTTTCAAGGCGAAGGATTGGGCATTTTGCTTTCCATTCGTCAATCTCTTTGCGCTTGCGATACACCTGGGGATCCCCGGTCCAGTGGCCTTCCCACCTATAGGT
>PXEI01000483.1 GCA_003564775.1 Spirochaetaceae bacterium | reverse complement strand
GCTCGCACCGCCGAGTACCCCTGGCCGGTCTACCCGCGTCTGTTCAAGAGCGACTACGGCCACGAGGAGATTGAAACCGTGTCCGGCGCCGCCCCCCGTGAGTACTCTATCCTTACCAAGGAGTTTATTGGCGACGGAGCGGGCCGGGTAAAGGCGCTGCGCACCGTGCGGGTAGCCTGGAAAAAGGAACGCGGTGAACGTCCCACCATGGAAGAGATCCCGGGCAGCGAGGAAGAGTGGCCTGCAGACCTTGTTCTGCTTGCTATGGGCTTTCTGGGCCCCGAGGCGCAGATTGCAGAGTCCCTCGGCGTTGAGCTGGACGAGCGCAGCAACTTCCGGGCAGGCTTTGGCGAGCACGCCACCAGCATACCTAAGGTGTTTGCCGCTGGCGACGCTCGCCGCGGACAGTCCCTGGTTGTCTGGGCTATTAAAGAGGGCCGCCTTGCCGCACGCGAGATCGACCGCTACTTGATGGGAGACACGCTGCTGCCCTGACTCTTCACGCCAGGGGGCGCAGCGGAAATCCCGCAGCCTCAGGGGGCGGGCCCGGGCGAGCGGCAGTAAGCCCGTACGGCACGCCCGTCTCCCGCACGCACCGCCGAGCTGCACTGGCCTGAGCGAGGAATTGCAGCGGAGCACCCGTTCCCGTGCGTCGTTACGCGTTCCGGTTGACGCTTGCTCCTACAGGCGGGAGCTGACCGGCGCGTAACGACAGACGGGAGGCGCCCAAAGAAGCTCCAAGGAACAACCCAGGAGCATTCAAGGAACAACCCAGGAACCATGGCCAGGCTAAGCGTGTGCAGGGTGTTGACTCAGTGGGGCAGACCATGCTATCCATTCGTACTACAACTCGCGCGTGGCCGGAACGCGCCGGCAGAGGATATACAGCATTATGTACGCATTAGTAGAGATTTTAGGAAAGCAATACAAGGCTGAGAAGGGCGGAAAGATTGAGATTGACCGCCTGCCGAACGAGACGGGTGAGGAACTCCAGTTCGACTCGGTGCTTATGGTCAGCGACGGCGACACAACGAACGTAGGAACTCCCTATGTTGCGGGAGCCAAGGTCACGGCAGTTGTGGAAGACCACGGCAAGGCCAAGAAGATCAAGGTTTCGACCTACAAACGTCGCAAGAACTACCGACGCACCCAAGGTCACCGCAGGCAGTACTCGGTGATCCGCATTAAGGAAATTGCCGGTTAAGGATTGGTAGAGCTTTCGTGATAGAGATTGAACTGCGTCTGCGGCCGAACGGTACTCTTCAGTATCTCAACGCGGTAGGACATGCTGTTCGCTCCTCTGACGAAGGCTTTAGCCCAGTCTGCGCCGCGGTCAGCTCATCGCTGCGAAGTACGGCAAGACTGTTAGCGGCAACGAGGGGTATCAGAATATCCGGCGAGGCACCTGAGGAAGGTGTGTTCCGTTTAGAACTGCACAGCTGCAGTTTTTCACGGCGTGGGTACCTTCGGGGGGTAAGCTCGACACTTCTGCAGATCCTGAATGATCTCGCAGAGGAGAGCCCCAACGAAGTTCAGGTAGAAATACGTTAAGCACTGGCGGCAACAGAAGATGTAAAGCCGCTGAAATGAGGAGTAAGAACAATGGCCCATAAGAAAGGTGGAGGAAGCTCCAAAAACGGTCGTGATTCCGAGTCGAAACGACTTGGTGTGAAGCACTATGGTGGCGAGCTTGTAACCGCAGGTTCCATTATCGTGCGGCAGCGTGGTACGAAGTTTCATCCGGGAGCCTTTGTTGGCCGCGGTAAGGACGACACGCTCTTTGCCAAGAGTCACGGAAACGTGGTGTTCTCAAACCGTAAAGGAAAGAAGATCATTTCTATAGCCCCGGTTGTTCAAGCTGAGCAATAGGCATCTGCTTAGGAACTTGATTGTTTCACATTCGTGTAAACCACGATGGAGCGAGGAACTTTGAATCGCTTCGTTGATCAGACCGATATAGAAGTAGTATCCGGAGACGGCGGCCCTGGTTGCGTGTCGTTTCTGCGTGAGCGTTACAGGCCGCGTGGCGGCCCCGACGGCGGTGACGGCGGACGGGGTGGCGACGCGGTTTTTGTTGTGCGCAGTAATCTGAAAACACTCTCACAACTCACTATGCAGCGGCGTTACGCGGCAGAGAACGGGCGGCCTGGCGAAGGCAAGAACCGGCACGGTCGTGACGGCGCCTCGGTAGAGATTGCGGTGCCGCCCGGTACCCTCCTTAAGGACTCCGAAACCGGTGAACTGCTGGCGGATCTTACCTACGAGGGTGAGCGGCTGGTACTGCTCAAGGGCGGGAGAGGCGGCAAGGGTAACACCCACTTCAAGTCCTCTACCCACCAGACGCCGCGTCTCGCACAACCCGGAGAGCCGGGCGAGACGCGGGTTATACGCGTAGAGCTGTCGCTGATTGCCGATATCGGGTTTGTGGGAATTCCCAACGCTGGCAAGTCCAGCCTGCTGGCGGCCCTTACCCGTGCGCGTCCACGCGTTGGAAGCTACCCCTTTACGACGACGACACCGAATCTCGGTGTGGTGGAGTATGACGACAAGCAGCTTGTGCTTGCCGATATTCCAGGACTGATCGAGGGTGCATCTCAAGGTGCCGGTCTTGGCACCGTATTTCTGAGGCACGTTTCGCGCAGCGCCGCGCTTGCCTTTGTCCTTGACCTGGAACGAGAGGACACAGCAGAGCAGTTTGCGCTGCTGCAGCACGAGCTTGGCAGTGCCTACCCGGAGCTGGCAACGCGAACGCGCATTGTGGTGGCCAACAAGACGGATCTGGATCCTGATGGTGAGGCACTTGCCGCGTTGCGTAAGGCCTTGCCGGGTGAGTGGGTGTGCGGGGTCTCGGCCGCTACGCGTGAGGGAATTCCTGAGTTGGTGCGAGCCTTTTTGCAGCTGGTGAGCCCCGAGGTGCAGGAAGACTAACTCTACGGTGCAGGGAGCTTAACTCTAAGGTGTGGGGAGAGAAGGCGTAGATGGAGTCAGGGATTGCTCTCTTTGGCGGCAGTTTTGATCCGGTACACATTGGCCACCTCTTCATTGTAGAGGAGGTGCGTGCTGCTTTAGCTATTGAGCAGGTGTTTTTCGTGCCCGCATATCAGCCGCCTCACAAAAGCGAGGCTCCGCAAGCGTCTGCCGAGGCACGGATACTCATGCTTGAACGTGCACTCGAGGACCGGCCTGGGTGTTCGTTCTTGGACTGGGAGATACATCGTGGTGGCGTATCATACACTATCGACACCGTCGAGCTTGTTCGGCAGAAGTACCCCAGGAAGGCAAAACCTAAGCTGATTATCGGCGACGATCTGTGTGCCGATTTTGGCAGCTGGCGGCAGTCCGAGCGCTTGCTTGAGTTGGTAGAGTTGGTGATTGTGACCCGTGGAGGATCGGTAGAGTCGGACACTATCAAGGAGTATCACCTGATTGATAACTCTCCTTTGCCTGTGTCTTCATCCGATATCCGGGAGCGCATTGCCGAAGGACGTAACTACCGCGATCTGGTGCCTCCGGCGGTGTATCATTTTATTGAAGAGAACGGACTCTATCGCAGTTCCTTCGCAGTAGACTCAATACCGGGAGAGTGAATGGGCGCAAAGGGTGAGCGACAGATTGACGCAGGTGTAGTTTTCGTACTTCTCATACTGCTGGTTGTAGGGGTTGCTGCGCTCATTCTGTATTTTCAGGTGCAGACCGACGAGATCAGTTCGCGTGTAGAAAACAGTCAAGACCTTGGTTTCTTGTTGGTTATCACCGAGGATGACCAACCAGTGCTGACCCAGGCATTTCTGTATGCACCTGCCACGGGGCGGGGGAGTCTTATAGATGTGCCTGGCGATGTAGGAACCATTGTCAGTGGTCTTGATCGCGTTGACCGTATAGACTCAGCTTTCGCCGTGGGAGGGGCCGATGCGTATCGCAGTCAGGTGGCCTCGATGCTGGGAACTGAGTTACCCTACTACATTCTTATGGACGGGGAAGGTCTTGAACGTCTGGTTGACCTGGCCGAGGGTCTGCCTCTTTTCATTGCGGCTGGCATGAGCGACTATGACTCGGACGCGCCTGGTGTGTTTCCCAGCGGGAATGTTGTCCTTGACGGACGCAAGGCGCGCGACTACCTGGCCTTTGCCGAGTATGGTGAACGTGATGTTGAGCGTGTGGCTCGGCGCCAAAGCTTCGTGGGGCGGACTCTCGCTATGATGGGGAGCCTTGCAGACGTAATTGATAATGATGAAGTCGCACGGTTTCTTTTTGATGCTATTGAGACTAATCTGGATCAACGCGCGGTGCGTTCATTGGTAGCGGTGCTTGCGGGTTTTGAGCCCGAACGCGTTGTGACGCGTCGGGTGCAGGGAACGGTGCGGAGTGTTGAGGCGAACGGTGTAGAGCAGGAACTGCTCTTTCCCCACTTTGAAGGACAATGGTTACGCGAAACGGTACGCCAGGTAAGGGAGTCGCTGAGGTCGGAGCAGCAGTTGGCGGGTGAGGGTGTTGTGATCTCACTGGAAATTCTCAATGGAACCGGGGAGACGGGACTTGCGCGCCGAACACAAGAGTTGTTTGAGTCTCATGGTTTTGATGTACGAGCTATTGGCAACGCCGAGAGTTCGGATGTCGAGAGCACCCTGGTGATTAGTCGAGGTACCGAACGCGTATTTGCAGAGCGCACAGCCGAGCTGATTCGTGCCGAGCGGGTGTTGACCCAAGAGCGGGAAGGTGATGGGCCACTTGTGGATGTGACAGTAATAATAGGAAAGGATTTTGACGGACGACATGTCAGACAGTAATACGTTTCGAGAGCACGCATACTCAATTGCACAACTTTTGGATGAGCAGGGTGGAGAAAACACGTGTGCCTTAGATCTTGCGCCGAACTGCGGGTTTACCGACTTCTTTGTCATTACAACGGCGGATAGTGCAGGTAAGCTTCGTGGGTTGGCTCGAAGGCTTCGTGATTATCTTTCGGAGTACGATCTAGAGCCCTCCCAGCGTCACAAGCGCCTCGAGGAATCGGGGTGGACCCTCTTTGATTGTGGTCCTATAGTAATTCACCTTATGAGCCGTGAAATGCGCGCATTCTACGATCTGGAGAAGCTGTGGTTTGAGGCCCGCGTGCTGTATCAGTCTTCGAGTTCATCCTCGTAGTCTACGTCCTCGTAGTCTTCTTCGGTAAAGAACTCCTCTACTGGATCGTCGGGCTCGAACTCTTCTCCAAACTCGTCAAAACTGTCTTCGCCGAACGGCTCCTCGATGAACTCGTCATACTCATCATCTTGAAAATCCTCGGAGTGTTCCTCGTCTATGGACATTCTCGGCACCTCGAACCCGAGAATAATCAATGCGTGTTCACTCTGTCAATCTCAAAAAAACGCAAGAGTTTTGGTATCGAGGTTTGACAGATGGCGCATTATTCGTATAATAGGCAACTGCCGTGAATTGAATGCTTGTGGTGGTTGTTCGCAACCGGAGACCGGGAGTGTGGAGTGGGCGGCCTGAGAGGAGCACCGAGCCCGAAGGAGCATCTGTATGCAGATCACGGATATCCGCATCCGCAAGGTTAACGCCGAGGGCAAGCTTAAGGCGTACGTAACCGTTACGTTTGACGAGTGTTTCGTAATACACAATGTCAAGGTTATTGAAGGCAAGACCGGTGTGTTCATCGCAATGCCGAGCCGCAAGACGAAGACCGGAGAGTACAAGGATGTAGCCCATCCTATTAACTCCGACTTTCGTAACGAGTTGCAGAACCGGATCTTGGAAGCTTTTCAACAGGCTCCTGACGAGGTGTTAACTGAAGACGGTGTGGCTCTCGGCGAAGAGTAGGCAGAGCGCTCAGGCACCCAACGCAACTTGACTTACAGACATTTTGGGGCGTCGGCAAGTGGTAAGCCACCAGGTTTTGGTCCTGGCATGCGCAGGTTCGAATCCTGCCGCCCCAGTAGAACATTTCTTGCTCGGTATAAATCCAATACAAGAGCCGAGACGGTGCAAGAAGGAGCATAGACAATGGAGCAAAAGACCCTCGCTGCAACAGAGCGTACCGAACGAAAGAAGGGGGCTGTAGGCAGATTACGACGATCGGGAAAGATCCCATGCATCGTTTACGGGCATGAAGAACCGGTATCCATCAGCATCGATGCTCACGAGTTCGGGCGGACCTTCAAGACAATTTCGGAAAGCCAGATCATTAATGTGAATATCGACGGAAAAACCCGTGAATGTCTGATTAAAGCCTATGATCAGGACATTCTTACCGGTACGGTACGGCACGTGGACTTTTACGAGATCGAGCGTGGCAAGTTGCTGCGTACGAATGTTCATGTGGAAACCGAAGGCTCGCCACAAGGTGTGCGTGAGGGTGGTGTGCTTGAAACACCAACTCGAGACCTTGAGATTGAGTGTATGCCAGCGGACATTCCCGATCATATCACTATTGACATATCAAAGTTGGGTAT
>PXEI01000443.1 GCA_003564775.1 Spirochaetaceae bacterium | reverse complement strand
CCGCGGCGGCGGGGGCTTCGGCTCGACCGGTCGATAGTCTAAGGCCGTGCAATGCCGCGTCGGCGTTATAGAATAAGCTACCTTTATGTTACTCGCGAATTCATTTTTTCATTCGTCGTAGCCTTTCTCTTTTTCTTTGGAATCTTTTTTGTAAACCAACTATTGCTACTGGCCGAGGACATCCTTACTCGTAACGTTCCACTTGGAGCTGTTCTTCGTCTTATTCTCTACTCATTACCCTCAATTGTTGCCCTATCATTTCCTTTTGGAGCTCTCGTGGGCTCGCTTATGGCAATCGGTCGACTTGTAGGCAATAACGAGATACAGGCTTTCCAGGCATCAGGTGTACCCACTGGTCGAATTTTTGCACCAATCGCAATGCTGGGGCTTGTGTTGTCGCTGGGCTCGTTTGTGATGAACGACTACCTGCTGCCGCTGGGAACTCTGAACTTTGGGCGTCTTTATCGCGAACTGTTGTACGCAAACCCCGAGCTTGAACTCGAACCGTACTCAATTCGCAGGTACCAGGACAGCACCATCATCACCGGAAATGTACGCAACAACCTCATTGACGACCTGCTCATTATTGAGCGTGGAAGTGACGGTGAACGGGTCATACTGGCCGGGCCGTCCAGCATATCGGGTGACGATGCAGGAGGAGGCGTTATTTCGCTCGATCTATCTGAGGTCTTCACACATACCCGGAGAAGCGCAGACCGACACGAGTACCTGCAGGCCGAGCACATGCAGTACAATATTCTCCTTCGTGATATCACCGTGGCGCTTCGCACTCCTGGTCCGCGAGAGATGAGCTCGTACGACGTTTTTGTAGAGATGCAAAGGCAGCAAGTAGACCTCCGTGCACGTCGTCAAGCTCAGGAAGAGGAGGTATTCCGCCGAATCAATGAGTTGCAACTTGAATATTTTGGAAGGTCGGAGGCATTAGCACGTGGCGAAACTGAGGCGGGCAAGGTTCAAAATGATCTTGGAGTTGCCCTTCGAGAACTCAATCGTGAGCGTGATCGCGTGATTTTTGATCGCGAGCTTCAGCTGTACAGTATTGAGTTTCACAAAAAGTTCTCAATTCCCTTTGCGTGTCTGTCTTTTGTAGTCTTTGCATTTCCGGTTGCATTACGCACGGGACGCAAGGGTAGGGCTGTCGGGTTCGGGCTCGGCCTCATGGTCTCGGTAGCCTACTGGGCTATGATACTTGGCGGTCAAACTCTGGGAATGGAGCGCCCCGAAATCTCCCCTTTCCTGGCAATGTGGTTTCCCAATATTGTGTTGTTGCTACTGGGGTTGGCTCTGCATGTTCGCTGGGTTCGCAGGTAGACGAGCCATGATACGGAAACTGGATCGTATGCTGCTTGGGACCTTTGTTCCAGTATTTCTGGTGGGCCTTAGCTTTTTTGTTTTGATCATTCAACTTATTGATATTTTCGCGGAAATAGTTCGCTACATGAATCTTGAAGTTCCGTTGATCGTAATAGCTCAAGCCCAGTTGCTTTTTTTGCCCAAGGCCATAAGTTACTCGCTACCGGTTGCGATTCTGTTTGCGGTTTCCTTTACCCTGGGAAATCTCTACAGCAACAACGAACTCATCGCCGTGTACGGAGCCGGAATACCTCTTCAGCGTTTTGTTCTGCCATTTCTTGCTGCCGGGCTCTTACTTAGTATTGCCGGGTTTGTTTTTGAAGAACAGGTTGTTGTGCACAGCTATCGGGACAGGAACAGACTGGACCGTGAACTGCTCAACATCGGCAGAGACCAAGGCAGTCCGAACGTCACTGTGTTGGCTGACGAAGGTCGCATCGTGTACAATGCCGACTACTACACGCACGAGAGCCTGTCTTTGCACGGTGTTACCGTTATTGAACGAGCACCAGGAGCAGCATTCCGCTTGCGCATCCATGCATCGCGGGCAGAGTGGAGAGACAATGCCTGGGTCTTCATTAACGCGGAGTTATACAAAATAGCCGAGCTCGAAAGTTCCGAATCCAGTGTGAACTCAGACACCACGCTTGTACGGGAACGACACGACAGGTTGCGCCTGGCGCATCTGAACGCCGAGCCTGAGCTCTTTGGCCGCCTGACACGAAGCCTGGATGAAATGCAACTGAGTGAAGCACGTGACTGGGTCTCAAGATTACGCTCTGCAGGCTTGCCATATCGACGAGTGCTCACCGACTACTATTCTCGAATATCGTTCGCATTCACACCCTTCATCGTCGCAATGCTTGCAGCCGCCGTGGGAAGTAGATTCCGCAAGAACGTGTTGTTGCTGAGCCTGCTTGTATCTTTGTCCTTGGCGGTCGGATACTACGTCTTGGGAATGGTACTAAGCTTGATGTCGGCAGCAGGGCATATTCAACCACTCGTTGCGGCCTGGCTGCCTTTGACTTTGTTCGCGGCATTAGGGGCCGCATTATTTCGCCTTGCCCGAAGCTAAACAGATTTGGAGAATCATCGTATGCGTTACATCAGCAATCAACCACCACTCTTCACGATTGAGACCAAAGAGCCAGGAGGTGCGGCCCGTACCGGATTTCTCGATCTGCCTCATGGTCGGGTGGAAACCCCTGTATTCATGCCGGTAGGAACCGGAGCGACCGTAAAGGCGGTTACTCACGACGAGGTCGCAGATATGGGCTTCCGTTTGATCCTGGCCAACACCTACCATTTATACCTTCGACCAGGAGTGGACGTTGTGTCCCAGTTTGGCGGGCTGCACCGCTTTAGCGCCTGGCCTCACAACATCCTCACAGATTCTGGTGGTTTTCAAGTGTTCTCGCTGGCCGCAAATCGGAAAATAACCGAAGAAGGTGTACGATTCAGAAGCCACATAGATGGGTCCACCCACGACTTCACTCCGGAATCGGTCGTAGAGCTGCAAGCCGCCTATGGCAGTGACATCCAAATGGCCTTGGACATCTGTACACCTTATGGAATTGATCACGCCGAAGCGCTTAAGGCCTGTGACATGACCGCACGATGGGCCAAACGGGCGGTAGATCGCCGTTCCGATCTAAGCCAGACAAGCGAAGCTTTTTCCGCATACAAAGGGGAGTTGTTTCCTATTGTTCAGGGAAACTTTTTCAAGGATCTTCGCCAGAGAAGCGTGGAGCAGCTCTTGGAGCTGCAACCACGAGGAATTGCCCTGGGGGGACTCTCGGTAGGTGAGCCGTATCCGGTATTCGCTGATACACTTGCCCACACAGCCGCTCTTATCCCTCCTGAACTGCCTCGGTACGTCATGGGCATTGGCACACCAGAGTACATTGTGGCTGCTGTAGAACAGGGAATTGACATGTTTGACTGCGTTTTTCCAACTCGTGCTGGCCGCAATGGCGGGGTCTTCACCAAACATGGCAGAATCGCCCTTAAGAATGCTCAGTATCGTTATGATGAGGACCCTATAGACATCAACTGCGACTGTTTCACATGCCAGCGTTACTCACGAGCCTACTTACGCCATCTCTTCATTGCGGGAGAAATGCTGGGCCCAATGCTGGCTACCCGCCACAATCTTCGCTTTCTTGGTAAGTTGCTTGAGGAGATTCGGGCCGCAATTCGTACCAATACCTTTGCCGACCTCGCTTCGACGGTCCGTGCCGCGTATCCACCCCAATCCGCTGTGGTCGACACGACGGAAAACTCCGAGAATAGAATGTGAGTGACAATACAGCTCCTGAACCGGGTATAGAAAAAAGCACCCTCTCGACCGTCGTAGTTATGGTCTCTACCATGGCTTCCCGGCTGCTTGGATTCGTCCGCATCGCGGTCATCGGTGCCGTCTTTGGTGGATCTGGGCAGGCCGATGTACTCAACCTGGTGTTTAATATTCCCAACAACCTAAGAAAACTTCTAGCCGAGGGGGCCTTGTCGTCGGCCTTTATCCCGGTGCTTTCGTCCCAGATCGTACTGGATCCAAGTGGCACCGGTGCCCGCCGTGTCGTAAGAAACCTGATTGCCTTTCAGTTTCTGATACTTATCCCGCTGCTTACTCTTTCGGTGATTTTTGCAGGCCCAATTACCGGCTTCATTTTGGATTTTCCTGAGCCTGAACGTCGGGTCCTCGCTGCGGAACTATTTCGATATCTTATCGGATACGTGCTCCTTATCAGCGTTGGTGCGGTCGTCATGGGAACCCTCAATAGTCATAACCGTTTTCTCATTCCCGCCGTCACCCCAATCTTTTTCTCTATCGCGGTGGTCGCCTCTATTCTCATGCTACACCGTCACATAGGTATATTCTCCATGGCCGTGGGCGTATTGCTCGGCGGGATCGGGCAACTTGCCTTTCAGTATCCTTCATTTCGCAGACTTGGCTATAGACTTCGCCCCAGCTTTGATTTTCGCAATGAAGCATTTGTTCGCATTCTCAAACAGTGGTTGCCGGTGGTGTCTGCGGCGTCAATATTCGCGGTCAACCAACAAGTTTCGTTGTTCTTTGCAAGCGGTCTGGAAGACGGTAGCGGCTCAGCCATGACCAACGCCTTGGTCTTTTGGCAACTGCCTTTTGGAATTTTCAGTGCATCTATCACAACCGTGCTTTTTCCGCGCATGAGCCGCCAAGCCGCTGCACAGGATTCGGAAGGTCTCAAACGCACTCTTGAGTATGGAGTCCGCTACCTTCTGACACTGCTGATTCCATCGGCCATTTGTCTGGCTCTCTTTGGTCGCGAGCTTATTGCGGTTGCGCTCCAACGTGGCGCATTTGAGATTTCGCATACACTGCTCGCGAGCCGAGTTCTGCAAGGATACTCCTTTGGTCTGTTTAGTGTGGGGCTGTTCACCTTTTGCCAACGATTCTTCTATGCATCTAATGACTTCAAGACACCAGTGCGAGTCGCCTTCATCACTTTGGTGATTGATGTAACCCTTTCCCTGATACTGAAGGAAACAGCACTCCGGGTTGTCGGCCTCTCGGTGGCGAACTCCGTGGCCTTCAGTGTCGGTGCCCTGTTGTTGATAGTTGTTGCGCGCAGACGTCTCGGAGGGCTTCACCTCCGGGATATCGCCCGCACTTTGGCAAAAATAGGCGTGAGCGCAGTGCCCTTGGTTCTTTTTGTTCAAGGCTACCTATTCTTAACCGGAGAGTGGTGGATGACCGGAAGCAGTATGCTTAACCTTTTCCGAATCGGTGGACTCGGAATGGGCTCCGTGGTAATCATACTGCTCATGTACTATCTTCTGCGTGTAGAGTTGATAACAAACCTCATCCACAAAGGACGACCTTTATGATACTGCAGACTCGATGGCGCAAGCTCCTCACGGCGATGTGGGGTAGGGACGAGGGACACACACAAACGAAGCGCGGGTACCGCTGGTATGCTGGCACCTTTGCCATAGCCGCTCTGACGTTTTCGCTTCTGGGCCCTTCGGTTCAAAGAGTCTCGGCAGAAGATACCGAGCCGACGATGAATGCCGAAGAAACGGAGAATGCCGCGGAGGCGGAAGCAGCCGATGAGGCTCGTAGCCTGCTTGACGAACGTAGGGAAGTACTTGAGTTTGGAATTGACAGCGAAATCATTGGTCTATTGCCAGCCTTGGAAGAACAGCGCGAGGATAGACTTCATAGCGAGATAGCCGAGGTTTTCCGATTCACACTGAACACCGAGTTGCGAACCAAGGTGCTGAGCTTTTTCCGCACCATGGAACATGATGCACTACAGGATGAAGTAGTGCAGCTCTTGGAGGGCTTTCGTGACGAACCACGGGATGTAGTAATGGAAGCCCTGCGATATACAGAGTCTGTCATGCAGAGTCCCCCGGACCGTGTTTTTGCTGCTCTCGACGATATTTCCCGGTCAAACCTTCCACGATTGGCACCAACTGCGATTCGCGTGACTGGGGCAATTGGAGACGAACCCGAGGCACGCTTGTTGTTGGCCCTGCTGGAGGACGATCTATCGAACAGCGAAGTCCGGGGAGCTGTCATACTCGCTCTAGGAGAGTTGGGACACATTGACGCCGTTGAACCACTTATGGAAATTCTTGAAAACACATCTGAATCGGATGTCCTGAGACACTACTCGGCCGATTCTCTTGGGAAGATCGGCGACTCGCGCGCAGTACCAGCAATCCGTACCGCTCTTACTCAGGGAGACGCCACAATGCGTGCATACGCAGTCCATGCTCTGTCAAACTTTCCTGAAGAGCAAGATGTTCAACGCCTGCTTACTGCCGCATTGCGTGACTCAAACGCCCAGGTTCGCACTTTTGCGTTGCGCGGGCTTGCCAATGCGGGAGCGGAGGCCGCCTTCAATGCTGTACGCTATCGCGCCGAACGGGACCCAGATCAACGTGTGCGTATGGAAGCTTACAAGACACTTGCGAGTTATGGATCTACCGAGGCTTTTGATTTCTTGCGGGACAGATATGAAACCGAAACCCTGGCCTTTGAGTTACGTTCGGCTGCGTTGACCGAGCTTGTCGAACACGACCTGCCAGCT
>PXEI01000295.1 GCA_003564775.1 Spirochaetaceae bacterium | reverse complement strand
GTTCAGTGCATGAACCCGTTGTGCCAAGCCCTTCTCCAGGGTGTCAAACTCCCACGGACCAATTACGCGCGGCACGGTTCCAAATGGAAATAGCCGGTCATGAAAGGCATTGTCGCGGAAAAGCCCAAAGGTAATTGCGTACCGGTCAAGATACGCCTTGAGCCGGTCAAGATCGGAGTAGCCCAGCTTGAACTCCCGATTCTTTCTTTCTCCACCCCCGGGTTCAAGTACTACATAACCGCCTGGGCTCCGCCGCGAATGACCACGTTCATGAGTCTTTTGCATAGCAATTGCACCTCGTGTTTAGACTGTGCCAAGACTACGCATTTCAGCGGACGACGACAAGCACTTTTGTGTAGCGAATACCGAATAAAGCCACATATTCGTATGCTAATTGAGCCTATATATCTTCCCCCTCCCATTCGGTCAGAAAGCGCTCCAGGAACTGTACCATTGTGGTGTGCCGGTCTTCGGCAATGCGGCGCGCGGTGGGGGTGTTCATGCGATCCTTAAGCAGCAGCAGTTTTTCGTAGAAGTGATTGACGGTGGTGCTGTTACTGTTCTTATACTCCTCAAAGCTGGTGTGGGGAGTAGCGGCGATATCTGGATTGTACATCTGTCTATGCTTGTGACCGCCGTACGCAAAGGCGCGCCCAATGCCTACAGCACCAATGGCGTCAAGACGGTCTGCATCCTGCACAATGAGGCCCTCCTGCGACTTCATGGTGTTTGCTACGCCCGCCCCCTTGTACGAGACATTGGCGATAATCTCACACACCGTATCCACGCAGTCCACGCCGCAGGTTTCTAGCCAGGCCCTGGCACGATGCGGTTCTCCGTCACCCTGCTCGCTCAGCTTCCAGTCGTCAAGATCGTGGAGCAACGCGGCAAGCTCAACAACGAAAGTATCTGCCTGCTCGTACTCACAAATGGCACGCGCGTTGCGCCAAACCCGGTAGATATGCCACCAGTCGTGCCCCGAGGCGTCATGCTCCGACTGTGTCCTAACGTACTCGGCGGTCTGCTGAATGATGTGGTTCATATGAGGTTAGCTCCGCATGGATTCACTATGTGATTGTGCTAAATTGTTCTACCACTCCCGTGGCAATCCCCAATCTTCCTTGCTCACTTCGGCGAGCACCGTGGTTCTCAACTCGGTAATGCCCACAACACCCGGGTTTGCGGTGAAGGGGCTCTGATACTCTCCAAAGTAGTGTTGAAACAGGGGCGATGTCTCGGGCATTGCCTGCTCGGTACCTGCGGGCCGCACCTCGGGGCTGTGTCGATCTGCAATCAAGACATCGTGCAGCATTCCGCGTTCCTTGCTCCAACCCCTGCTGTACGAAAACACAATGCCTTCTTCACTACTGGCGAACCTACTCGACTTAATGTTGGTGCCGGGCCCAACGTTATCACTGAGCACGGCACGCTGCTCCAACCTGTTGTGCTGTGCATCGTAGGTGTAGAGAAAGATTTTGTGGAAGTAGACACGCGAAGGTAGCTCAATAGGCATAATGAACCACACCGGCCGTCGCGGTTTGGAAACACGGTACTCAACCATGAAGTAGTACAGGTCGGTCTCTGCATCATGAAAGCCATAGGATAGATCCTGACGGTAGTTCACATTGGTACCTTGAGCATGCACCGGGTAAGCAAGACCAAGTAGTCCACCAGCGGCCGCACCCACAAGGAGAATCCGGGCAAGGCTCGCATGTCTGCGTCGACGATACAGCATGCCTCTATAGTATCACACCTTTACCACCGTACCGGCTCACGACTATGATTGAGGTAATGAATACCCCACACATGCAAACGCTGAAGCTTACGGTGGCCTACAACGGTGCGCGGTTTAAGGGATGGCAAAAGGGAAACGGCCGAACCGTCCAGTCAACCCTGATAGAGATAATTGCCAAAGCGTTGCCGGAGGCGTCACTCGGTAAGGTGCCTGAGGGTCTCGAGGTGCGCTTAGATGGTGCTGGCAGGACCGATGCAGGAGTGCACGCCGAAGGGCAGGTAGCAAGCGCGGTGGTGCCAGCATCGGTAGACCTGCAGCTGCTTTACGAGACCGTAAACCGGCATCTGCCAGCTGATCTCGCGCTTGTTTCTCTTGAGCCAGCAGAGGAGCGTTTTCACGCGCGCTACCGGGCGCAGGCAAAGACCTACCGCTACACCGTAGTGGATGGCCCGGTCGGAAACCCGTTTCTGCATGGCCGTGCATGGCGGGTTAGCGAGCAGTTGGACCTAGGCCGAATGGCCGCCGCCGCCAAGGTCTTTATTGGGCGGCATGATTTCTCGGCCTTTACCTCGGACAGGCCCAAG
Organism: Spirochaetaceae bacterium; assembly: GCA_003564775.1. Taxonomy (GTDB): domain Bacteria; phylum Spirochaetota; class Spirochaetia; order DSM-27196; family SLAA01; genus SLAA01. The sequence goes on along the minus strand of PXEI01000295.1, from coordinate 22,337 downwards.
CCAAACAAGGAGCGAACCATACACTCCATTGATATTGCCCGCACACATGCAGCGGTGGTTGGCCCGGTTGAGATCACGGTGCGTGGTGACGGCTTTCTGTGGCGGCAGGTACGTATTATGGCTGGTGCCATTGTCGCCGCGGGCACAAATGAACTGTCACCTGCGGATATCCGTGGCATTCTGGACTCCCGCATCCGGGCTCAGGCGCCCGCCCCCGCTCCAGCCTGCGGCCTGACACTGGTTTCGGTGGAGTATTGAGAAGCGGGAGGCGCTAGGTCAACTCGAATACACGAATGCACGCCGGAGATGTGCTACCACTGGCTCCGGCGATGCCGCTGGCAGCGGCACCACTAGCGATGCCGCTGGCAGCACCGCCGCCCCCAAGGCCGGGAGCACAGCCCGCCTGCATAGGGCAACCAGCACAGTGCGCCGCCCGGGGCGCTGGCCCGTGCGAGTTCCCCGGGCCTGTTTCCGCCGCAGGCCCCACGCTACACCCGGCAGGGTCAACCGGACAGTACATTTCACGGACATATCCATGCGAGAGGAGGAACTCCAAGGCTTCGTGAATGTGCGAGGCCGGGAGACCGGTCTCGGCGCGAATGGCGCCTTCGCCAGCCATTCCAAGCCGACGAAGAGCGCCGCGTACCTCAGAGATCATTCGGTGGCCGCGCTCAGAGGACGAAACCGGGCCAGGGCAAGGAAACTGAGATAGATTCCCACAAGAAGGGCCACTGCGACACCCACAGCTGGCAGGCTTGGCCCGGTGGCAAACTGGTAAAACAGCACCGCAACCGCCCAGGCAAGCACGGTAAGATATCCAGCCAACAGCCAGCCGTATCCACGGCCCATTTCCTGTATCGCCGCACCAAGCGCGGCAACGCAGGGGAAGTAGATTAAGACAAACAGGAGATACGCATAACCCGAAGCCGCGTTGAAGTGGTTTCGCATGCTTGCAAACAGGCCGGTCTCCACCTCAATATCCGCCGCTACACTGCCTTCATCGTCCGAGATAATGCCAGCGCCAAGTGGGTCAGTGAGCGAACCAAGCAGCCCCACAAGGTTTTCAGGGATTGTAAGAAAAGCTTCCTGGAGTCCTCCAAGCAGACTGAATCCGCCGTCGTCTTCCGCCATGGCACCGCCCTCGGCCGAGCCGGTTTCGTGCCCCGCAGCAGCCTCAGGTGCGTTCTGACTGTAGAGTGAACTCAAGGTGCCTACAATTGCCTCTTTTGCAAAAATGCCGGTGAAAATGCCAACAGTAGCTGGCCAGTTGTCCTGTTCAATTCCCATTGGGGCAAAGATCGGTGTAATAGAGCGGCCAATCCCGGCCAGCACCGAGGCAGACCCGTCCTCGTTGCCAAAGCTCCCATCGGTACCGAGTGAGTTCAGCACCGAAAGTATAGACACCACCACCACAATGGTGATACCGGCTCGTACAATAAACACCCGCAGGCGACGGGCGGCTACACCCAGTACCGCCCACGGTCGGGGCACATGGTATGGAGGAAGCTCCATAACAAAATGAGAATGCTCACCGTGGAACATGGTGCGCTTAAGAAGCACACCGGTCAAAATGGCCAGTACCAACCCAACGAGGTAGAGCGAAAACACGACCAAGCCAGCATTCCTGGGAAACAAAGCAGCAGCAAACAATGCGTACACCGGCAAACGCGCCCCGCAACTCATGAACGGCGACATGAAGTTGGTCATGTATCGATCTTTTTTGCTTTCCAGGGTACGGGTTGCCGTAATTGCCGGTACGGTACAGCCAAATCCCACAAGCAGAGGAACAAAGGAGCGCCCCGGAAGCCCAATCCACCGCATGAGCCGGTCCATAACAAAGGCAGCACGCGCCATGTATCCGGAGTCCTCAAGGAGGCTGAGCATTACAAACAACACAAAGATGATGGGAACAAAGGTTGCAACTGTTTGAATACCCGCCCCCAGGCCGTCGGCCAGAATGGTAACAACCCACTCAGGCGAGCCAACTGCTTCCAACAGCGTGCCAAAGCCGTCGACAAAAATGGTACCAAACGCAATATCAAAAAAGTCTATGAATGCCCCGCCCACGCCAACCGTGAACCAGAACACGAGGTACATGGCAAAAAGGAACACCGGCAGACCCAGCACTCGGTTCATAACCACGCGGTCAATCTGCTCGGTCACTGACTCTTTGGTAGCACGACGGGTAACAACATCCTTGGTGACGCCATGAATAAAACCGTAGCGCGCATCTGCTACAACTATGTCCAGATCCTCACGCAGCTGCTTCTCCAGGGTTTGCCGAATAGAGTCGGCTTCTTCGGTGCTTAAGGCCCCCGCAGTGCCAACCACTCGCTGAACGTAGGAGTCGCCCTCAATGATTCTTAAGGCGGCGTGGTAAGAGTTGAGCGCTGGTGAAAAACTGTACCCGGCAAAGATCGCTTCCATACGGTCCAGCTCGTCGACGAGGGGCTCAGGATAACGAACACGAGCCTCGGAAACCTGCGGCTGCCGGACTGCGGAGTTAATAGCCGCACGTGCGTCGGAAATGCCCTTCTTTGTGGTAGAGTTCACCTTTACAACCGGACACCCAAGGTGATACGCCAGGTGCTCGGAATCAATGGTTATTCCACGGCTCTCGGCAAGGTCGCTCATGTTGAGCACCACAAGAACCGGTACACGCATCTCAATCAGCTGGAGCGTCAGGTACAGATTCCTTTCCAGATTCGCCGCATCAACGACGTTCATAACGAGGTCGTACTCACCCTCAAACAGAAAGTTGCGTGCTACAATCTCGTCTTCGCTCGAGGCAGTCAGCGAGTAGATGCCTGGTAGATCAATCATGTCGATGCGCCCGGACAGCAGACCATGAACCGGATGCGGCGGGCTCTCAAGCTCCTGCAGTGCCTGTCCGCTCACCATAGACAGAGACGGTGCCTCCACCATAATGGTGCCTTCTTTCTTCTCTACTGTGACTCCCGGCCAGTTGCCCACCCGCTGTCGGCTTCCGGTTAATCCGTTAAAAAGGGTGGTCTTACCCGAGTTGGGGTTCCCCACCACTGCTATTCTTCGCAGCGCAACAGAACCGAGCTCCCCAGACGCATGATCTGGGGTAGAGCCACCGGGACCAGCTTTCCCATTGGTCGCTGCGGCCCGTGATTTCATTGCCTTAATCATGCCGTTGCCTCTGTGGTTTCAGCAGCGATCTGCCCGGCATTTTCTGCCGATGCTACCTGCACAAGAACCGTGTTACACTCCTGACGTCGAAGCGAGAGGCGGTAGCCACGAACATCAAGCTCAATGGGATCGCCCATTGGAGCAAACCTGACAATTCGCAAGGTTGTTCCCGGCGTCATGCCCATTGAAAGCAGCTTTGCGCGATACTGACGTGATTTATTTGTTAAATCGGAAATAGTCGCCCGGTCGCCTTGTTTAAGTGAGCTAAGCGGTACACTGTTCTGTGGCATATATTCTACTCCCTTTAAGAGTTACTTCGGAGCAATTTACTTAGTCTTGCCTAACAGTATTCCGTTATCGATTCGTTGTCAATGGATTTTTTCGCGGCAAAAGGGGTAGATTTTGGTCTTCTACCGCCTCTCCTAACTCTTCTTTGCGTATCTGCTCAGCAACCCACGAAGCAAACGAAGAATGGGCCCACCAAACAGCGTAATGAAGAGCGCAATGGCAAGAACCGAACTGACCGGCCGCGTAAGAAAGGGAAGGAAATCACCCTGAGTGCGCACCAGCCCCACTCGCAAGTTGCGTTCAACCATGGGCCCAAGGATAAGGCCGAGGATGAGTGGAGGAAGGGGGACATCGTTTTTCTCCAAGTAGAAACCAATAATGCCGAACGCAATCATGATATATATATCAAAGACGCTGTTTTGGAGCGCAAAAGACCCTACCACCGAAAACATCAACACAATTACAATGACCGCATTACGAGGAAGCTGAAGAATGCGGCCAAAGGCCTTGATGCCCAACAATCCGACGCCAATAAGCATGAACTGCGTAAGTACCGCAATGAGAAATATTCCGTTGACCAGCTCTCTGCTCTGCTCAAATATGAGTGGGCCGGGTCGTAAACCATACATCAACATGGCGCCAACCACTATTGCGGTTATGGAGTCTCCGGGAACACCAAAAACCAGGGCCGGGATCCAGGCTCCGGCTAACCCGGCGTTGTTGGCACTTGTCGGCGCAATTACACCTTCATCCGAGCCGGTACCAAACTTCTCCGGGTTACGAGAAAGCTTCTTGGCAATTCCGTACGAAACCCAGGCGGCAATATCTGCCCCGGCTCCGGGAAGTGCCCCAATGACGGTGCCGATGCCGCCCGAACGCAGTACCGTCAGTTTGTTTCGCCACACGACCGGGAAGGCCCCCCGCAGCGAGATCTTCACTGCAGATGCTATCGAAGGCTGCCTGAGGGCGTCGCGGTTCGACACCAACTTGAGCACCTCAGAGAGACCAAACAGACCGATCATTGCCGGAATGAATCCGATACCACTCAGGAGTTCAATCTGGCCAAATGTGAATCGCGGATGCCCGGTAGTTACATCCATTCCCACCGTGGAAACAAGCAGCCCTATGCTCGCTGCAATAATCCCTCGAAAGGTGTTCCCTTTGCTCACCACCGCACTCATGCTCAGTCCAAAGAGACCAAGCCAGAAATACTCGGCACTGCTGAAACGCAGGGCAAGTTGTGCCAAGGGTGGGGCCACAAAGATGAGGATGCCAACGCCTATCAGTCCGCCCAGAGCGGAGCAGATCAGGTCAAGCGTCAGGGCGTACCCGCCTTTGCCTTGAAGCGTTAGCTGGTAGCCGTCCAAGGTAGCCGCGCTCGATGCAGGTGTGCCGGGAATACGCAGAAAGGTTGCCGGGATATCGCCAGCAAAGATAGCGGTGAAGGTAGCGCCAATGATCATTGCCAAACCGGCGAGGGGCGGCATGTAGTAGCTGATGGGCACAATCAAGGCCGTCGCCATGGTTGCCGTAAGGCCAGGTGTTGCGCCCGCAAAAATCCCAAAGAGCATTGCCAGGAACCACGGGAACAAGATACTCGGATGCATGACCTGTACGAACAACTCAACCATCTAACGGCTCCTCACGGTTCAGAAGGGTAATGAGAGAATACCTCTCGGCAATGGAACACGAAATGCGGACACAAAAATAAAGGCGATAATGACCACCAGTACAACCGAAAGCAGTACCGCAGGGAGCGGCTTTGCGTTCAGGCGCAGCAACATGACCAGGGAGAAAAGTACGCCGGTCAGGACAAAGCCCAGGGATGGGAGAACAAGAACAAAAATCAGTAAAGAAACCAGCAGCAAAGCTACGCTTTGATTGCCCCAGTTTTTTGCTACCCGCTCAATACGAGCGCCAAAGCCCAGCTTTTCGCTCGGTGCGGACACCTGATCCACACACCCTGGTGATCTTTTCCGGCGACAGTTCAGGTAGCGTGCGAGCTCAACCACACCGGCTATGCACAGGAACACTCCCAACATCGTTGGAAAGTACTGCGGGCCGGGCAAGCGCTGTCCTCGTTGAATAAATACAGGAAGTTGCGATGCAAAGAGCAACGTTGTCACGCCAAGAAGAAACAAGAGTATGGGAAAGTTCAATGAGTATTTTCGCGTTTCGGGAGGGCTCGTCGGGCTGTGGTTCGGGCCCTGGTGTTCTTCATTCTGGTTCTGGTGGTCGTCGTTCATTGCGCCGCCTCTAGAATATGGAAGGGGTGCACCACGCGCGGTGACACACCCCAACCACAGTTGTTTAGTCTTGATTCAGCGGGCTGTTAGAACCCAATCTCACGGATGATCATCTGCCATGTGTAGTGTTCGTCTTCTACAAACTCGGCATATTCATCCCCAAGCCTTATGCGAATGCCAAATCCAGCATCTGCCATGAAGTTCTCAAACTCGGACGACCGTGCAATTTTCTCACCGGCTTCAATGAGTACCTGACGCACATCCTCAGGAGTGCCTACGGGAACTGCAAAGCCGCGCCAGGTACCACCGGACCAGTCTATCCCCTGTTCCTTCAAGGTGGGAACGTCCGGGAAGGCAGCATTCCGCTGGTCGGACATGACGGCAAGCGCTCGAAGGTTACCCGCCTCAAGCTGTGACTGTGCCTCGGGAAGGCTGTTGGTAATTACGTCGACATGCCCACCAAGAAGGTCGGTAATTGCAGGGGCTGCACCCTCGGACGGAATCCACAATGTGTCGTCAGGGTCGATACCGGCCTCAAGCAGCATACCAACACGAGCCAGGTCCCAGACGCCACCGACAGCGGTACCTGAGAACGAAACCTGCCCCGGATTCGCTTCAATTGCGTCAAACAGATCTTGAATTGTTTGATAGGGTGAGTCCGCACGCACGATAACACCGGCCGCATCTTCATTCATTTGCAGCACGTAGTCGTAGTCAGCGTAGGTGATCTCGGCCAGCCCCATGCTCTCAAGAGTGGCCAACTCAAAAGTCACCATGGCAATAGTATAGCCATCTGCGGCAGCGCGTGCGCCTGCAGAGTGCCCTACCGCTCCCCCGCCACCGGTGCGGTTTTCAACAACAAAGGGAACTCCAAGTTCCTTCTGAAACGCATCGGCCCAGAAGCGTGCCACGCGGTCGGTACCGCCACCAGCGGCCCAGGGAACGACAACGCTCACCGAACGACTTGGATATGCCTCTTGTCTTTCGGCCGATCCACCTGCCCATGCCGTTCCAGCTGCAACCACCAACAGTAGTGCAACTACCAGGGACACGAAAATTGTTCTCTTGTTCATACACCTCTCCTTTTTTGCAGAACCCTACCTACTCACACGTCAATTGTACCCAAGGCTAGAGTTCGTGTATGCTACGCACACTCCATTGAGTACGGCTGACGTCGGTTCATCATGGTAGAACTGGAAAAACCAACTGTCAACAAAAATAAGGAACGGCGTTCTATTTTCCTGTGCTACTATGGAGCATTGATAACTCGGTACCGGCCACAACCGGGCGGGACTGCGAAAGTTCAGATAGATCGGGACGTCTATGAAAATGGGAAAAGCACTGGAACAACAGAAAGAACAACCACAGCCAGACTCGGTACCTGCGGTGTCGCGTACCATGCAAATTCTGGAACAGCTCTCAATGGCTGAAGGAGTCGGGGTCAACGAGATCTCACGCAGCCTGGGGCTGCACAAAAGCACCGTTTTCCGCTTCCTGAGCAGCCTCCGAAATCTTCACTATGTTCAGCAGGATCCGGTAACCGAGCAGTATCGGGCAACCATTAAGCTGTTTGAACTCGGTGCCCGAGTAGTGCAGCAGATGGATTTCGTACAACATGCCAAACAGGTCATGGAAAGGCTTGCAGCAGAGACGGACGAGACTATTCACCTTGCGGTTCTGGAAGACAACAAACTGGTCTACCTCCACAAGATTGAGTCGACACAAACTCTGCGCGTGTTTATGAAGTCGCGGCCGGGCCAAACAGCTCCGCTGCACTGCACTGGCTTGGGTAAGTGTCTGCTTGCGTTCTCACGGCCAGATCTGGTGGAAACAATTGCCGTAGAGAATACCCTGACCGGCTTCACGCCCAAAACCCGTGTAACTATCGCAGCATTGGAACAGGATCTTGCTGAGGCCCGTCATTGCGGTTACGCAGTTGACGATGAAGAGCACGAGCCCGGCGTCAGTTGTATTGCTACTCCACTCCATCACCCGGACGGCACCGTCATTGCCGCACTCAGCATTTCTATGCCAACAGCGCGTGTCACCGACACCGTGACACAACTCTACGCAGAAAAGCTCCAGGAGGCAGCCGCAGAGGTGAGCCGCCGCATAGCAGATGCCTCAGCGGAAAGCGCGGTGTCGGCGAATCCTTTGGAATCAGCGGACCACCCGTCCAGAAGCGTCTCCGGCGGCTAAGGTCTCAATCTCGGCCCGGGTAACATAGTTAATGTCCCCTTCTATTGAGTGACACAATGTGCTTGCCGCCACGGCAAAGGACAACTCGCGCGCGGAATCTCCCTTAAGTACAGGATCACACGAGGCAAAAATCAGGGCCGCACCGAATGAGTCGCCCGCCCCCACGCGGTCAACTATATGGGTTATTTCGTTGGGTCTATACTCGCCGTCGCGCATAGGTGCAAAGACCGCGGCCCCGGTTGAGGCTTCATACAACATCGCTCCCCAACGATTATGAGATGCAGATACACTTTCCCGAAGTGTTATGGCAACACGTTTCACATTCGGAAACCGCTCCACAATCTGACGTGCAACCTCGGGGTACCTCGCTATGTCTAAAGACCCATGTTCCACCTTGCTCGCGCCAGCACGAATGCCCAGCACGTCGTCGGCGTCGGCCTCATTGGCAATAACAACATCGACATAGGGGAGAATCCTTTCCATAGTACTGCGGGCAAGGGCTTTTGGAGCCCCCTTGTTGTCCCAGCGCCACAACTTGCCACGATAGTTTAGGTCACACGAAACGGTCAGCCCGTGCTCCTTGGCAGAACGCGCTGCCTCGAGCGCTGCTTCTGCCGCCTTCTCGGAAAGAGCTGGGGTAATGCCCGTTGTGTGAAACCACTCTGCACCTCTGAAAACGGTCGGCCAGTCGTACGCGCTTGTATCTGCAAGCGCAACAGCGGAATGGTCACGATCATACACAACATTACTTGCACGTTGATTCGCACCTACCTCGATGTAGTAGGTTCCTATTCTTCCAGCGTCTGTTCGGACAATGCTCGATGTATCAACACCAATGCCCTTGAGGTACGTGATGCAGGCATCGGCAATAGGATTCCGTGGCAGGGCCGTGACAAACCTTGCCGTCCCACCAAGCAATGCAACCCCAGCTGCTATGTTTGCCTCGGCCCCAGCAAACGAGACATCCAAGGACCCGGGACACGCCTGCACAACACGCTTGTTACCCGGAACTCGAAACCGTGTCATAACCTCGCCAAAGCTCACTACTTGTGCCATGTTCTCATCTCCCCTGTCTGTTGTGCTTGCTGTGCCTGCTGTCTACCGTGGACGTCTGCACATCTACTGCGTGGACACGACGCGTTGCGCCGCATCACGGGCCCTATCCTCAATCTCTTTCCAGTTTTTGCTCGCAATCAGGTCTTTCGGCGCAATCCAGGATCCTCCGACCGCAAGAACCTCCGGCACCGCAAGCCAGTCGTTCATGTTCTCACGTGAAACGCCACCAAGCGGGATATAGCTGAGCCCCAGATGTCGATAGGCGGCGTTTACGCTTTGCAGATACTTAATTCCTCCAAGCGGTTCGGCTGGGAACAGCTTGAGGAAGGAGCATCCCAGTGAGTAGGCGGCCTCAATATCACTCGGAGTCGCAATGCCAGGTGCAAAAGGCAAGGCGCAGTCACGCGCAGCCTTAACCACCTGGGGATTAAATCCGGGACTCACCGCAAAGGCTACCCCAAGCTCATGAATGGCATGCACCTGCTCTGGCGAGAGAACCGTCCCAACACCAACGACGAGCTCTGGCACCTCGGTCAGAAGCAACTTGAGCGCGTCCATAGAAGCCTGAGTACGCAATGCAAGTTCAATGTGGGTCACGCCGCCACGCACAAGCGCCTGTGCGGTTGGAACCGCATCTGCAGCGTCTTCAAACACCAAAACCGCCACAACTGGGCTATTTCGCAACGACTCCGTTAGTTCTTTTGACCACATACTCCAATCGCCTCCTTTTTTTGGAACACCGTTCCCATATTATGCATCTGATGTATGGAACTGGCAAGTAGTATTCAAGACTGTTCTTGAGAAGGCTCAGGCGTTACACTGAGATCGTGAGGGTTGCATTCAATGAGAGTACGACGACGAACCATAATTGCCGCAGCCGGTATAACACTCCTTGTTGCTGGCATTTTCTCCCTTATGGTAAGGCATGACGCCGAAGGCGTTCCGGAACACCCCTTCTTTGCAGTTCTGCCAAAGGATCGGCCCCTGGTTCTTGCCCACCGTGGCGGCGCGGCGCTCTGGCCCGAGAACACGCTCACTGCATTTTCCGGGGCATGGGAGTTGGGTGTCGACGTACTTGAGATGGATGTTCGCTTGACGGCCGACGGTGTGCCGGTGGTGATTCATGACAGGAGCGTGGACCGCACAACCGACGGTAGCGGTCCGGTCGGATCCTTTACACTTGCCGAGCTCAAGCAGCTTGACGCAGCCTACTACTTCAGCCCCCTTGATGACCCTGGCAACTTTTTGCTGCGGGGTACTGGAATTTCCATTCCCACATTGCAAGAGGTGTTTGAGGCATTCCCGGATGCACCTATGCTGGTTGAGTCCAAGGAGGACGACATCGCAGCCGCCGAGATCATCCTTAAACTGGTTCAGGAGTATGAGAGAACAGACCGAACCCTGCTTGCAAGTTTTTCACACCGAATTCTGAACTACTTCCGAACTCGAGACCCGCAGATCCCAACCCACGCATCTCAGCCTGAGGTCACTCGTTTTCTTGTCGCTTCCTGGCTCTTTTCGGCCGGTCTCGCCGCAACAGGCTATGAGGCCTTAGTCGTACCGCCCCGGCACGGCAGCCTCCCGGTGCTGTCCCAACGCTTCGTCACAGCCGCTTCCAAAAAAAACCTGTTTGTTGCTGCATGGACTATTAACGATAAGGACGAGATGCTCAGACTCATACACATGCGGGTACATGGCCTCATTACCGACCGGCCCGACCTGGCTCTTGACCTTGCGCACACAGCACCATATCCTCAAGCGGACGAGTAGCCTGATCAGGCTTGGGAGCGGTACACATGCGACAACTACCTTCTCACATTCATCATTTCAGTTGGCACAGCAAGGTCTCGCTGGAGTTACCTCTTAGTTTTGAGGAACAGAGTGAAGACCCCGAGACCAACAGCGCCATTTACGCCGATGATCTTGACGATGACGATGAACTTGGGGCAAAGGTGCTGGCAAAAGCCACCGCAGTTCCCGAGGAACAGCATGACGCATACCGGCTCCTGGCAGTTCAGTCGGCCGAGATGCCTGAACGAAGCTTAGAGTCATTTATTGAGTGCAGTGTCGACGGGGTACCGGCGGTGCAACAGATCCTCGCCTATGAGCAAGAGGATTTGGAGGTACGGGTTTTGCGTCACGAGACCTTTGCGCAGATTGGAAATATCGTTTTTTCCCTTATCTGTCTTGCCCCAGCCGAACGTGCAGACGAGTACCTGCCAGCTTTTGAACACGCAGCTACCACTGCACGTTTTGTATTGTTATAACGCTGATTGCGGTTTTGGAGGACAGAATGGTGGAGAACACAGGCTTTACAAGTTTTGCTCATGAAGGCGCGCTCATCTCGGCCCTCGTGCCGGACGGCTGGGAAGCATTTGAGCAGCATCCGCAGCAGGTACGATTTTTTGGCCCAACCCAGACCACGTACGACGACTACAGACCAACATTCAGCGTCGCCTTAGGCAGGCCGGAGGGTTTTGGTGAGGAGTGGTTTGACGAGTTCGCCAACCAAAGCCTTGCGCAGTTAGAGTCAGAGTACGAGGGTTTTGTTCTGCGATCTACCGAAAGGTTGAGTCTTTCCAGTCTGGTTGAAGTGAATGCCGTTTGGTATGAATGGGAGCCACAGCCGGACTTGGCATTTGCCCAGCTCCAGGCGCTCGCACCAGTTGACAGATTCCGCATGTATCTTATTAATGCAGCCACCTTGCGGCCCCTCGCCGACCAACACCTGCCGGTCTTTGATCAGATACTGCGGAGTCTGCGAATGCTCCCGCCACGCCAGTAAGCCACAAGGTTTTCCGGAATACCCAGGGTATTTGTTCTTGCATATTCGTTTTATCTTATATAGATTGTGTTTATGAGTAACACAGTCAACATAAATGCAAGCACAGAAAAGAATGCAGGAGATAGCATGCTCCTCTTCACCCTGGGCTTTTTGGCCTTCTGGGCTAACGGAGATAACTATGCTGCCGCGCCACTCTTGGTGAGCATTGCAGGTGATCTGAACCTGGAGATATCGCGCGCCGCGCTTTCGGTCACCTCGTACATGATGACCTTCGGGGTGTTCACCCTGCTTTTTGGCCCTTTGGGTGACCGCTTTGGTCGCGGCCGGATCATTAAGGCCGCGGCATTCGGCACCGCCATTTTCAGTATCCTTGGCGGCTTTGCTTTTAACTTTCCTTCACTTCTGGTATTTCGCGGATTCAACGGTGCTTTTGCGGCCGGAATTTTCCCGGTTACCATGGCGCTCATTGGCGAGAGATTTTCCGACGACAAGCGGCAGGGTGCCATTGCTCAGGTCATGGGAATGATGTTCCTCGGCGGGGCATCTGCAACTGCAATTGGCGGCGTAATTGCGCATTATGGCTCATGGCGTGGGGTGTACATCCTCTACGGTATTGCCGAGCTCGTTCTGGCAGTTGTGGTGCTGAAGATTGTACCTTCGGGGTCGCGCTCACCACAGCGCGGTTCGGTACTCGAATCGTACACCACCGCACTCAAATCACCGGGCATGGCGGCAATAGTTGGCACCATTTTCTTTGTGGGCTTTGCAGTGTTCGGGAGCTTTTCCTACGCTGGACATTACGTACAGAGCATTACCGGGCTGCCTCTCATCACGGTAGGACTCATTGTCACGGCATTTGGGCTTGGGGCGGTTGCGGCCAGTCGCGTAATACCTCGCCTCCGCATGCGGCTGAAGTCTGCCTTCTTGCCGGTCGCCGGGGTGTTTGGCGCCCTGAGCCTGAGCTCGCTCGTCGTAGCTACCGAACCAGTGCTCATGGTGCTTGGCTTCTTTGGCTTTGGCATGGCCTTTGTTGCGCTTCAGTCCACCCTGATTATGGGCGCCCAGAGCAAAGTCCCGCAGCTCCGCGGTACCGCTATGTCGCTTGCATCGTTTGGAATGTTTGTGGGTGGCGCAACCGGTGCCGCGGTCAACGGCATGATTAACAATGCGTTTGGCCCGGCAGTAATCTACGCCCCAGCAGCGGTATTTGTACTCTTAGCAGCCTTTGCGGCTAAAAAGTTGACGGGAATGAAGCCCAGGACTGCATAGGTCGATATCGATGTATTCAAAACACGACCCTGCGTGTTGCATAAATTGGGCGGGGGAAACCCCCCGCCCAACGCGTAACGTCACCGTCTGTTGCGATTGTCTACTCTGGTGCTTATACGATTCCAACACCGATCAGGGCAATCACACCAACCATCAGGGTGTAAATAAGTGAAGGAATGAGGTTAATTCGAATTACTCGACCCTCCATTCCCAGAACACCAACCGTCGTACAGGCAGCAACAACGTTGTGTACGCAGATCATGTTTCCTGCTGCTGCACCTGCAACCTGTGCGCCTCCAATAACCGTAGTTGCGATACCGGCCTCTAAGGCAACACCTTCCTGGAAGGCAGAGAACAGAATGTTTGACACCGTATTACTACCGGACATAAACGCACCAAGGTTACCAATAAACGGCGCGAAGATTGGCCAAATTCCACCAAAGGCAGCAGCGGCGGCGCCCGATAGCGCAACCATCATGCCGTCTACAGTTGCACCCGGGTAGTTGCCGGAGTTCAACATCACCTGCACCATTCCAACCGCAAAGAACAACGCAATTGCTGCGGGAATGATCTGCTTAAAGGTTGCAATCCAGGTCTCTTTTGCCTTGCTTCCAAAGCTCAGCAGTGGAATACAGATAATTGCCACCAGCATAAAGCCAACCGTTCCTGGCAGGTAGGCCCATGCAAAGTTAAAGGTGAGGCCGGTACCAAGAATGTCTGGGATCGTAATGGTAAGTCCGGAAAGGAAGCTCTGAAGAGGCCCAATTACGCGGGTGAAAACCAGGATGGCGGACACCAGAATGTACGGGGTCCAGGCCTTCATGGGAGAAATGGGAAGGTCAGCCATCTTTTGTGTCTTGGCTTGCTCAAGCTCTTCCTCGGTTGGCAGCAGCTCTTTTACGCCAACCCAGGCGCTGTCCCATTTGCTCCTGTTAGCAAACTCCCAGGTATCTTTAGGAACCAGAAAGCCAGCACGAGCGGCAGGAATAGAAATTCCAAGACCAATGAGACCACCCAGAAGCGAGGGAAGCTCAGGGCCGATAAATGCGGCAATGAGTATGTACGGTACGGCAAATGTGGCACCGGCAAAGACCGCAAAAGGCACGGCCGGGCCAAGATCTTTCCAACTTCGATTCTCACCGAAGAAGCGAACCATAACACCAACCACTACAACCGGCACAATTAGTGCGGCAATTGAGTGTGGAATAGCTGCCCAGAGGCCGATGCCAGCAAGCTCTGCAGAGTCAAGCGGCAGATCCAAAACCGCGGCAACACCACCAATAATGGGGGTTCCGACCGCACCAAAACTTACCGGTGCGCTGTTGGCGATAAGTGCAACTGAAGCCGCGGCAAGTGGTGGGAAGCCAAGGCCGACCATGAGAGGAGCAGCAAGCGCGGCAGGAGTACCGAACCCGGCCGCTCCCTCAATAAATGCACCAAACAGAAAAGCGATAATAACAACCTGTACGCGCCGGTCAGGGCTAATACCGTTAAAGGTAGCGTTGATAGTTTTTATCGCACCGCTGTTCTTCAGGGTGTTCATGAGGAGCAAGGCTCCGAACACAATAACCAGGATATTAAACCCGCTCAATGCGCCAAAGATTGACGCACCCGCAATCCAGTCTATTGGCATCTGCCAGGCAGTTGCGGCGATAATTACCGCCAACAACCATGCCAGTGGCATTACCTTTTTCGCTGGCCACATCACGACAACCATAAGAATAATTGCCAGTAGGATGGGGAGCGATGCTAAAAGTGGTAGCATAGAAAGTCCTCCGTTTTTCCGAGCCATAGAAGCACCACAATTCGATGCCGTCTTATGGTACGAAAGGTAAAATTTTGTGACGTTACGCTGTAGATGTGCCTCTCTTGTAACCCGAGTCCAGACATCTGTCAACGATAAACTCTATAAAGTGTGTTATATCCTTGATCATAGAATTTCTATGTGAGATGAAACGCGTGGTGGGTTACTCGATATCGGGGCCAACAAAGAGTCGAATGGAAGGGGCCTGGTCTATGGCGGCCCAGTCGTAGCCGGTTTCATTTAGGCGGGCTTCAAGGGCTGCCTGATCCTCAACCTCGAAACCGATCAAGACGTTGCCGGTATCACTTGCCTGATTCCGGTAATGAAAAGCACTGATATTCCACCGGGTACCGAGTGTTGCAAGAAAGTCTCCCAATGCGCTTGGACGTTCAGGGAAGTTGATCTGATACAGACGCTCGTTTGTGGCACCAGGAGCGACTCCACCAATCATGTGGCGCACGTGCTCCTTGGCAATATCGTCGTCTGAAAGGTCGGTGTGCTCATAGCCGAACTCGTTCAGCTTTTCCATGAGTGCCTCTTTGTCTGCGGGACTCGCTACGCTTATTCCCAAAAGCACATGTGCCTTCCGGCGGCTGTTGAGTCTGTAGTTGAACTCGGTAATGCTGTGATCGCCCAACAGGTCGGTGCAGAAATGCCGGAGTGCACCGGCCTCTTCCGGCATGGTTACCGCTACCAGCACCTCACGCCCGGACCCAATCAGGGTGCGCTCGGCAACTTGTTGCAGCCGTTCAAAGCTTACATTGGCACCGGAGCAGATTGCCACCACCTGTGCATCATCTGGTAGATCGGCCTGCATAATTCCAGCAGCCGCCAAGGCCCCGGCTGGCTCCACAATGCTGCGCGTGTCCTCAAAGACCGCCTTGATCGCCGCACATATCTCGTCGGTGCTCACCGTGACCACCCGGTCAACGTACTTGGTAGCCAGTCCAAAGGTGTGCACACCGGCCTGCTTCACCGCGACACCGTCGGCAAATATTCCAACGTGATCCAGGATCACGCGCTCCCCGGCCGCGAGTGAGACCTGCATGATATTGCTGTCTGCAGGCTCCACGCCAATAATCTGAATCTCGGGACGCAGCTGCTTCACGTACATCGCTATGCCAGCAATGAGTCCGCCACCGCCGACCGGGACAAAAATATGAGTCGTGTCCGGAAGCTGCTCCAGAATCTCCCTGCCAATGGTACCCTGGCCTGCAATAACCAGGGGGTCGTCAAAGGGGTGAACAAAGGTGGCTCCAGACTCTGCCTCAAGCACCTTGGCGTAGGCGTAGGCGTCGCTAAAACTGTCTCCAACAAGCACAACCTCGGCGCCGTGACCCTTGACCGCCTCAACCTTTATTGCCGGGGTGGTCTTGGGCATGACTATCGTGGCGTGCACACCCAACTTCCTGGCGCTCAGCGCAACCCCCTGGGCATGGTTCCCGGCACTCGCGGCAATAATGCCACGCGCCCGCTCATCTGCGGTTAAGTTGGCAACCTTGTTGTATGCGCCCCGCAGCTTAAATGAGTTAACCGGCTGTAGATCTTCGCGCTTCAGGTAGATGCTGGTGCCAGCGGCCGCCGAGAGTTTTGGCGCTCGCGTCAGCGGCGACTCAATAGCAACATCGTAGACTCGCGCAAGAAGAATTCCCTTTATGTCGTCCAACATAGTTGCTCCTCTGAGCTCCTCACCAAATGTGCTCAACAAGCTGCACCAACAGGCCGTCAGGATCCAGAATGTACATAAAGCGGATCGATGGATTGGGCTGTATCGGCCCGGAATGAACAGGAATTTGGTGCTTGCTCAGTACCTCGCCAAAACTCTCAAGCGAGGGCACCTCAAAACCAAGCGAGATATCTTTGCCAAAACTGATATCGTTGTCATGACCCGGCTCGCTGTTCTGCACCAACTCAAGCTGCGTCTCGGTATCCGCAGCCCCCAAAAAAGCAAGCTCCCGGGTTGGAATAGGTTTGACCCGCCGCAACAGCTCAAGTCCAAGCACCTCTTGATAAAACTTTAGGGACTGTTCGATGTCCTTCACATGCAGGGTTGCCCAGCAGAACTTCATTGCTTCCCCTGCAGTGCTTCTGAGGAGACATCCGAGAAGCCCGAGAGAATACCGTTCAGCGTAGCACTCGGCCGCATTGCAGCCTCAGCTTTTTTATGATCCGGGCGATAGTAGCCCCCCAGATCCACCGGCGCGCCCTGGGCGTCCTCAAGCTCCTTAAGAATCTGAGCCTCGGCCGCGCCAAGCTCCTGAGCCAGGGCTTGAAAACGCTCCTTAAGTTCGGCGCTGGCTGCCGACTCCGCCATGGCGCGGCTCCAGTACAGCGCAAGGTAGAAGTGACTACCGCGGTTATCAAGCTCCTTTACCTTGCGTGAAGGCGAGTTCCCGTTCTTAAGCCACTCCGCTGTTGCACGGTCCAGGGTCTCGGCCAGGAGTTGCGCCCCCTGGTTGTCAAAGGTGCGGGCCAAGTGTTCAAGCGATACCGCCAGGGCCAGAAACTCACCCAGTGAGTCCCACCGCAGGTGACCTTCTTTGACCATCTGCTGCACATGCTTCGGCGCCGAACCACCCGCGCCGGTTTCAAAAAGCCCGCCGCCGTTCATGAGCGGCACTATAGACAGCATCTTTGCACTTGTTCCTACCTCAAGAATAGGAAAAAGGTCGGTAAGGTAGTCTCGCAGTACGTTGCCGGTCACCGAGATGGTGTCCTCACCGCGGCGTGCACGCTCAACCGACAACTGCGTGGCGGCGGCCGGCGCCAGAATACGTAAATCAAGGCCGGTTGTATCATGCTCCGGCAGGTAGGCCTTCACCTTCTTTATGAGCTCGGCATCATGAGCGCGCTGCTCATCCAGCCAGAAGACAGCTGGTGTGGTGCTCAGCCGTGCTCGCTCCACCGCAAGCCGCACCCAGTCGCGTATTGCCGCGTCCTTTACCTGGCACATGCGAAAAATATCGCCAGCCTCTACCGCCTGCTCCAGCAAAACCCGTCCATCCTGGGCCAGCACCTCAACCGTACCCGGGCCGGACATCTCAAAGGTCTTGTCATGGGAGCCGTACTCCTCAGCTTTTTGCGCCATGAGACCAACGTTCGGCACACTCCCCATGGTGCGCGGATCAAAAGCGCCGTTTTTCTTGCAGTCCTCAATCACGGTCTGGTACACACCGGCATAGGAGCGGTCTGGAATAACAAACTTGGTGTCGGCCGCACGGCCGTCGGGTGCCCAGGTCTGGCCAGATGTCCGAATTGCGGCGGGCATAGTTGCATCAATAATGAAGTCACTCGGAACATGAAAGTTGGATATTCCCCGGTCGGAGTCCACCATCGACACTTCCGGGCCGTGAGTAAAACACAGGTCGATCTCGGACTTAATGGCTTCCTGCTCGGCCTCGGGCAGCTCCTTAATTCGCGACAGCAGGTCCCCGAGTCCGTTGTTTGGCGTAACCCGAAGCCGCTCAAAGGTACTGGCGTACTTCTCAAACACATCCTTGAAGAAGACCGACACTACATGGCCAAAAATGATCGGGTCAGAGACCTTCATCATGGTGGCCTTCAGATGCACCGAGAAAAGCACACCCTGCTCCTTGGCCGCCTGAATCTCACGCGCAAGAAAACTGCGGAGTGCGGCGCGCCGCATCACGGCTGCATCTATGACCTCGCCCGCATTCAGTTGCACTCCGTCCTTAAGCACCACCGCTTCGGTAGTTGTGTCCCCAGCTGCAGGCACAAAACGAATGGTTGCCGTGCCGTCAGCAGCGACCGTGGTAGATTTCTCGCTGCCAAAGTAGTCCCCTTCCTGCATGCTTGCAACGTGAGACTTTGAGTCGGGGCTCCAGGCTCCCATGGAATGAGGATACATGCGGGCGTATTCTTTGACCGACCGTGGAGCGCGGCGGTCGGAGTTACCCTCACGCAACACCGGGTTTACTGCGCTCCCTTTAATCCGGTCATAGCGCTCACGAACCGAAACTTCCTCGTCGGTGCGCGGTTCCTCCGGATAGCTGGGGATATCGTAACCCTGCTGTTGCAGCTCCGCTATTGCGGCGCGCAGCTGCGGCAGCGAGGCACTAATGTTCGGTAACTTAATGATGTTGGCATCTGGTTGCAGGACGAGCTTACTTAGCTCGGATAGATCATCCGGCACCTGCTGCTCGGGGCTTAGTCGTTCCGGAAAGGCCGCCAGAATTCTTCCGGCAACCGAAATGTCGCGGGTCTCAACCCCTACGCCTACGGCATCGACAAAGGTCTTGATGATTGGCAACAGTGAATAGGTGGCCAGGGCCGGGGCTTCATCGGTCTGTGTGTAAATTATTGCTTGTTTCATAGTAGGAGTAATGATAACAAAAAAAACCCTTCGTGGTTATCACCACCTACTCTTTGTAAAGATCTGCCGTGTCGGCCGCAGCAAGCTCTACCAGAAACCCGGCAATACGTGCTGTGACGGCCCGCGTGAACTCTGTGCCCTTCTCAGCAGATGCTGCCTGCGGATTCCCAACTCCCGTGTCGGCCGAGACCTTTTCCCAGGGCCGTGGCGCCCAGGCCCAGCCTTCCCGGAAGGCGGTAATCCTGGACTCCCGTTCACGTCCCTCTCCTGCCTCGGCAAGCGGCAGCACCCAGTCGGGCGCAATAGACTGCATAACGCTTGTCTCGAGCTCCCCGGCATGGTCCCCTGCTTCGCTGAAGTACAGCTGCGGATCCACAACCTTGTACCAGTTCAGGGTGCAGAGAAAGAGCTCCAGGTGTGGCTGTAACTCGCGGATGATCTGGCGAAAGTCATTCCCTCCATGTCCGTTGAGCACAAGCAGCTTGCGAACTCCCTGCGCGGAAACAGCAGCAGCTATGTCGGACAACAGCGCCGCCTGTGTGCTGGGATTCATGTTGAGACAGAAGGGAATACTCAGTTGCCCGGTTTGAACTCCAAAAGGAACCGTAGGCAGCACCATTACTCGCGCCCCAGCCTCCCAGGCCTGCCGAGCCGACTCGGCCGCAATGAAGTCACACTGGAGCGTGTCGGTACCGTAAGGCAGGTGGTAGTTGTGTGCCTCGGTTGCCCCCCACGGCAGAACTGCTACCTCGTAGTGAGCGCCCGTAACCGTTTTCCAGGTAGTCTCGGTCAAGATGTACGGTCGTGCTGCCATAGTCTCCTCCCTCACATAGCTACAGTGCCCAAGGTTCTTGTACCCCGCGCCCATATTCGCGTCAAGGTAGCGCGCTGCTCGACCGGGCGCTTTTCATTTCTGCCGGTCATCTGCACAATAAGGCTTTCAAGAGGAGAGCTCGATGTCGGCACTCACGGCCGCCCCAAACAACTCCGGTGACACCACAGCCTTGGTGGTTGAGGGTGGTGCTATGCGTGGGATCTTTGCCGCAGGAGTACTGGACAGTTTTCTGGACAAAGAGTTCATGCCCTTTAGCATGTGTATCGGCGTGTCGGCCGGAGCCAACAACCTTGCAGGCTTCCTGGCAGGCAAATGGGGAAGGAACTACCGGGTACTCACCGACTACTCACCGCGGCCGGAGTTCATCAGCGTTCGGCGCTTTCTTAGCGGTGGCCATCTTATGGATATAGATTGGCTGTGGGATGTCACCATTCGCGACCTCCCACTCGATACCGGCAAGATAGCGAGATCGAGCGCAAAGTACTTTGTTGGTCTCACACGGGTAGCCGACGGAAAGGCTGTGCTCGTGCAACCAACTGAAGAGAATCTAGGTGAGGTGCTTAAAGCCTCAAGCGCAATGCCGTTAGCGTATAGGAATTTTGTCGGGTTGGCGGGAGTTGAACCGAATGGCGGCGGCCAGACCGGTAACGGAACTACAGCGTACTACGTGGACGGTGGTGTTGCCGACCCTATTCCGGTGCAGGAAGCCTACCGCCGCGGTGCTCGCCGGATCCTGGTGATTCGTTCGCGACCGTACTCCTTCCGCATGAGCCGGCGGGCACTCGACCGCCCTGCCCAAGTCTTCCTCCGCGACTATCCCGAGCTGCAGAGTTCCGTTGCTCGGCGCCCCGAGCGTTACAATCGCAGCATTCATTTCATTCGCAACCCGCCCAAAGGCATGCAGATTCTTGAACTCAATCCTCCGGATAGCTTTGAGTCGTCCAGCACCACCCGCGATAGGGACGCCCTCAAGCGAGACTATCGTCGTGGTCTTGTTGCCGGACAGCGGGCAGTGATGCAATGGAGTCGCCTTTCGGACTGACTTTACTCCAGTGCCGGTTGGCTGTGGCGTTCACTCCAGTCGGCCATCTGTGCAAGAATGGGCAGGAGCTCCTTGCCCGGTTTGGTAAGTTTGTACTCAGTATGTGGCGGCATGACGGAAATCATGTGTTTGGTAATAATTCCCAGCTGCTCAAGTTGGACGAGTCGTCCTGAAAGAGTGCGTGGGTTCACCCCACCGGCGGCCTCTTGTATACCGCAGAAGCGCGCTGGCCCGTGCTCCAGACTTTGAATTATGAACGGGTTCCATTTGTCACCAAGCACTGCCATGGCGGCGGCCATGCACTTGTGGTGAGCACTGTCTTCCATGGAAGCCTCTCCTTGACG
Organism: Spirochaetaceae bacterium; assembly: GCA_003564775.1. GTDB lineage: Bacteria > Spirochaetota > Spirochaetia > DSM-27196 > SLAA01 > SLAA01. The sequence continues at coordinate 980 of PXEI01000295.1, read as the reverse complement.
AAAGTTTATGATAATTTCGCTTTACTTTCCAGTCAGCTTTTACTATATATAGTATAGCACTATACTAACTATAGCAAGGAGTTCTTCATGAGTCTTATCAAGATTATTATTGGGTCTACCCGCCCACAGCGCTTTGGCCCCCAGGTTGCTGGCTGGCTCAACGAGCTTGCACAAGAGCTTGCCGGTTCTGCTGCAGAGCCTGTTCGCTTTGAAATCCTGGACCTCGCCGATCTCAACCTACCGTTGTTAGATGAGCCGGTTCCACCCGCAATGAACCAGTACCAGAACGAGCACACCAAGAAATTGTCGTCCATAGTGGCCGAAGCCGACGGGTATCTTATTGTAACCCCGGAGTACAACAACTCAATTGGCGGAGCATTGAAGAATGCTCTGGACTATGTGTTCTACGAATGGAACTACAAGCCGGTTGCCTACGCCAGTTACGGAAGCGCAGCAGGCGGTAGTCGGGCCGTGGGCCATTTGAGAGACGTCGCAGGTGAGATGAAGATGTTCGATATCCGCGAGGTGGTCGTCATCTCCAACTACTGGAACCAGCTAGATGCAAACGGAAAGTTTGTCCCTTCCGAGGATCAAATAGGAGCCGCCAAAGCCATGATCGAGCAGCTGATCTTCTGGACACAGGAGATGAAAGCACCACGCGCCAAGCTGGCTGCAAAATAGTCTCACAGTACTCCCCCCTCCATGGCTTCAGAACCGAGACAATTCTTGGTTCTGAAGCCTTTTTCGTTGCACGACAATTTTTCAGATACTAGTGACACGATCATGAACATGCTATATGATAGGCCGTGAGAGTATGACTCGCGACATCGTATGGACTGATTTTCACGGTTGATGACCTTGATTCGGTTTTATCTGACTCCGCCCTGAAAAAGCGTTGCCTTTTGAAATCGTGTTTGTTGGCTTGAGATACTGAAAGAAACCAACATTTTCGTTTGTCCGGAGCTGCCTCAATTTCTCTT
>PXEI01000284.1 GCA_003564775.1 Spirochaetaceae bacterium | reverse complement strand
TTGACCATTGCATCTGCAGCTTCAATTGCGCCTACCAGCCCCTTGGTCTCGACCATACCCAATGCAATTAACTGAACATCCGCCATCGTTGTCTCCTTTGCAGTGCCCTGCTTCTTACCGGTAGGCGCGTCGCCGTCCGGAGTTGGTTTCTTTTTAGGCGCGCCGCTCTTTGGCTCGCCATTTGTTGCCGCTTGTAGTTTCTGTGGTTCCTGCGACTCCACTGGCCCCGGTGATTTTTGGGGTTCCTGTGGGTCTTGTGGTTCTTCAGCCATGACCTACACTCCTCACGCCTTAAGTTCCTTCAGCACCTCACGCACAATCTGGGCGATGTCGTCTGCTGAGTAGCCCGGTCCCTTTGACCGTGACGCGGGCGCCAGAACTGCATCCTGTGCGCCGGACGCCTGCGCGGTGACACCCTGCGCAAGGCTACGTGCCTCTGCAGGTGGTGCCCCTGTCTCGTACGCCAGCCGCTTGATGTTGAGCAGGTGTTGTACGCTGATATTGTCGCTGACAATTGACCCGCCTATTCCGCCGGGAGCCAGAGTCATGGAAGGCATGAGCCCAGTCGTTGACCCAACAGCTCCCATTGAACCCCAGGTATTCACCATAATGCGGAAGGCAGGTTTCTCTATACCAAAGGCCAGAATCACTTCTTCGTCGCGGGCATGGATCACCAGGGAGTGCCCGTCGCCACCGAACTTGAGCAGTTCAATGCACCGCTCACAACCGGCATGCCAGTCTTTCTCTACATAAAAGCCAAGCACGGTGGTGAGTTTCTCACGGCTTAAGGGGTACTCCTTACCAACGCCTTTCAGCTCAGCAACAAGAACTCGGGCCCAACTTGGGACGGTAATTCCTGCAAGCTCAGCTAGTGCTTGTGGTGTCTTGCCAACGCTCCGCGGATTAATGGCCCCGGATGGGTCAAAAAGACAGCGTGCAACGGCCTGCTGCTGCTCGGGATCCAGCCAGTAGGCCCCGTTCTTCTTCATTTCAGCCCGCAGCTGCTCGGCTATGGGTGCATCTGCAACCACGGACTGCTCGGTAGCACAAATAACCGAGCAGTCAAAAGCCTTGCTATTGACGATGTCGGAAGCGGCCTTAGGTACGTCGGCACTCCGGTCTATATAGACCGGCACATTGCCCGGGCCGACCCCAATAGCAGGTTTGCCCACGCTGTGGGCTGCACGCACCATGGGAGTCCCTCCGGTAGCCAGGATGAGTGAAACAGCGTAGTGCCGCATGAGCTCCTGAGTGCCTTCTAGACTCAGGTTCTCTATGCAACTCACCAGTCCCTTGGGCATGCCAGCCTTTTTGCCTGCCTCTGCCATAATGCGCACTGTTTCCAGACAGCACTTGCGAGCAGATGGGTGGGGCGCAATGATGGCCGCGTTGCGAGCCTTTACCGCAATGAGCACCTTGTACATTACGGTAGATGTTGGGTTGGTCGACGGCACCAGGCAGGCAACCACTCCAACCGGCCAGCCAATCTCGACGATCTTCTTCTCTTCATCACGGCGCAGAACACCAACGGTGGGCGTGTCCTTAATTGAGTCCCACACACCCTTGCTTCCAAGCTGGTTTTTGAGTGTTTTGTGGGCGGGTACCCCGTAACCGGTCTCTTCATGAGCCATTTGTCCAAGACGCTCGGAGTTGCGGTAGGCGGCATCGGCCATTGCAGCGCAGATACGGTCTACCTGCTCCTGTGATGTGTGGAAAAAGGCTCGTTGAGCCTCGCGCGCCTCAACGGCCAGGCGCCGGGACTCCTGTACCGAGACCAGGTCACGGTCATACCCGGTGTATTCCTGCATGTCTCTCTCCTTCGCGTGTGTACCCATGGTTGGTCAGGCCCGCTTAGTACTTAAGCGGGTTTGAGGCCACCTCGAGCACGGCGTCGGCAAAGGCCTGACAGGCAGCTTTGCATGCGCTCTGACTTCCGGAAAGCAGCGCACCGCCAAAGTTCGTCTCGGACGGGGGTTTGAACCACATGCGCATTGTAACCTCGGCCGCCTTGAGCGCCGCATCTATTGCGTAGGTGGCCTCGATAGGTTGTGAGATTAAGTATGAGAGCGATGTACCTTCCGGCACACCGGCCATGTCGCTAAGAAATGAACCAGATCTGGAGACGGTGTGCGCAAAGTAGGCTGAACCGTCGTCGGCCGATGCGGAGTAAAACCACGCTTCGCCCTCACAGTACTGTATTGCCGCGTTGAGCCCGGATCGCACCTCGGCGGGATCGGGCCCGGCGAGAATACCAATTACCTCACCCGAGAGCTTTCCGGAAGCATGTCCGGAACCAGCGTAGAAACTTTGCCCGTATACCACCTGAACCTCGGCCATCTTGGTGGCCTCGTCCATGGCTACGTAGAGCGGGTCATCCATGTCGCAGGTAATGAGCGCGATACTCCGTTGGTTGGGCTTGAGTCCAAGCTCCTTGGCATAGTCCGGATGCACGTTCGGAATAATTCGTGCCGAGAGAATTGTCGGCTTTAATGGATCATGAATAGCCATAGTTCCACTCCTTTTTACGCGTTCTCGCCTGATATTTTCAGGCGGAGCTGGACGCCACTGGCCTGATACTTCAGATACTTCTTCACTTGCTCTACAATAAAGGCACCGGCCTCAAGCGGGTTGGTTCCCCCATTGCGAGTAATCATACAAAAGGCATCGCGGTCACCGTCGGTCTTACCCTTTGTCGGCTTGTAGCCCATATAGGCGCTCATGGCGTCTGCAACACCAAGGCCTGGGCGCTCGCCAATGAGCATGACTACGACATCGGCCCCGACTATATCGTTCACTGAGTTCATAATTCCCACGCGAGCATACTTTACAAAGAACGGCGTCCCGCTGCTTATACCGGCAGACTTAAGGCCCTGCTCTATGACCGGTAGAATCTCGTCCACGTTGTTGCGAATAGCGGCGGCGCTGAGGCCGTCACCAACAACAATTTGAACCTGAGGATTCTTGGTGCACTTTTCGGCGACAAGCTTGGCCCCCTCATCCGAAAGAAGCCGACCAAGGTCGGGACGAATGAGAAACTCCTGTTTGTCCGAGACTCGACTCTGCACCGTGAACAGCCCGGCTTTTTCTACTACCTCTGGTTCCACCTCACTGTGTATTGCGTCCTGCGTCACGCCGTGGTCGGCCTGAAACAGGAGGAGCGAGCTTGTGGTAGGGCGAGAACCCGCGCGACCGACGGCAATGCGGGCCCCGGTAGAGGCCTTAAGGTTGCGCAGACCGTCCATATCAAGAGGGTTCTTCACCCCTACCTGGGCGCGTGCCTCCTTGGTGGTTGGATCGGGAAGATCCAGCACCAGCCCGCCGACGGCCCCGTTGCCGGACGCTGCAGCCGAGGCGGCTCCGGATGCACCGTTTGCACCCGACTGCGCTGCACCGGAGGGCCCGCTGCCCAGTTCCTTGAGGACCGCCTGTACGATTGCCTCAATCTGGTCTTTGGTGTTGTCCATATCCATCCTCCTTAGCGCTGCAGAAAGAACGAGGCGTCACCGGCTTTTGCGGTAAGCACACCGTTTTCTATGAGTCCGTGTTTTTCCATCCAGCACTCAAACTCAGGCAGCGGCCTGAGTCCCATGAGATTCCGGAGGCTCATTGCATCGTTATAACTGGTACACTGGTAACTCAGCATAGGGTCGTCACCCAGGGGTACGCCCATGAAGTAGTTACAGCCTGCGGCCGAAAGCAGCACCGCAAGATTCTCGATGTCGTTCTGCGTTGCAAGCGCATGGTTAGTGTAACAGGCGTCGACACCCATCGAGACCCCGGTGAGTTTCCCCATGAAGTGGTCTTCCAGTCCAGCGCGGGTAATCTGCACCGAGTCAAGCAGATACTCAGGCCCAATGAAACCAACAACGGTGTTCACCTGAAACGGCTCATACCGCTTGGCAAAACCGTACTTGCGCGCCTCGAGGGTGACCTGGTCTGCTCCGTGATGCGCGTCGGCCGAGAGGTCCGCCCCCTGTCCGGTTTCAAAATACATGTAGTTTGGCCCGGGTGTAACACAGTACTTTTTGGCCATGTCATAGGCTTCGTCCAGCATGTTCACCGTGACACCAAAACTCTCGTTGGCTGTTTCGGTGCCTGCAATACTCTGGAAGATAAGCCCGGCCGGAGCGCCACGCTTAACCGCGTCCATCTGGGTAGTGACATGCGCCAGGAGACAGTTCTGGGTGGGAATCTCCCAGCGCTCAATGACCTCCCAGGTCATCTCCAGCAGGCGGGTCACACTCGCAAGCGAGTCGTCTACCGGGTTAATGCCAATAACGCTGTCGCCGGATCCAAGGCTGAGTCCTTCATAGGTCTCGGCACGGATACCCTCAACCGAGTCGGTTGGGTGGTTCGGCTGATTGCGTGAGGCAAGGGTGCCGGGAAGCCCAATGGTGTTGTTGCAGTGAGCTACAATGCGAATTTTGCTTGCTCCAAGCATGAGATCCATGTTGGACATAAGCTTTGCGACCGCTGCCACCATCTCCGAGGTAAGCCCGCGCGAGATGCGGCGGATCATGGAGCCGTCGGTTGTGTCCGCAAGGATCCACTCACGCAGTTGTCCAACGGTCCAGTTCTTGATCTCTTCGTAAATAGGAAGATTCACCGCGTCCTGGATGACACGGGTAATTTCGTCCTCCTCGTACGGTACAACCGGGTTCTCCCGCAACGCCCAGAGCGGAAGCTCGGCCAGCACAAACTTGGCTGCCATGCGTTCGGAAGCGGTCTCTGCGGCAATTCCGGCAAGTTGGTCTCCCGACTTCAGCTCATTGGCTTTGGCCAGCAGCTCCTTAATGCTCCGGAATTGGTAGGTTTCACCAAACAGCTTGGTTTTCAGGGTCATAAGCTCAACTCCTTAGCCGCCCCATTCTGGGACAGGCCCCGCAACTCTCTGTTGGGGCCTCAGCGATAAAACACTAGCGTCTTAATGGAGAGTGGTACTACTCGACCGGCGAGTATCGGCTCACCAATATCAATGAAGTCCCCTTCTCCCAGTCCCACCTGATCTATACTCACAACACCCAAGTCCGGCGAAACGGCCTTCACCGTTTGGCCCAGACTCTGGGCATAGTCCTGCTCCAGAATGAGCACCAGCGGTGCTCCCGGCCTGAGCGTCTGTGCCGCAAACTCCGACAGCGCCGTTGCGGTTGCCGAGAGCATGGCGTAGCTCATGTCCTCGGGCAGGTCCAAGGCCAGGGCAAACCCAATCTCGCGGGTGTGCGCATCCCACCGTGTTATGGCGAGATTCAGCATTTCAAGCACCCGCGCGTGGTCCGAGAAGTCCTGGTCACCGAGCCGAGGCTGAATGACGGCCAGATTCCGCAGCGGCAGTATGCTGCCGTCGGTCCAGATGGTGCTCCCGCTCAGGGTTATGGTCTGACTTGCGGCACCAAGAACCGTGGCCCTGAGCGTCTCATCCGGTGGGAGGATCTTCAGCTCACGCAGGCGCGGGTTCCGCCGCAACGACTGCGCAAAGAGCGGGCCGACATCGTTATGCACCGCAATCTCGGCAAGTCCTTCAATTTCCAGTGGGCGATAGTAGTAGTGCGCCACTCCACCGGAGAAAAACACCACGGTTGAGTCCTCTGCTCCAATGAGCGGCGGACTGAGCTGCAGCTTCTCACCCAGGCTGCTCTGCCGCCCCTGAACCAGGTCGGCGGTGAGCTCGGCCATGCAGTCACAGAACTCACGCAGTGCGGATATCTCCGGCTTGAGACCTACCTCTACAGGCAGTCCCAAATGCTCCACAATTGTGCGGCCAGGCCCAGCGATATGCCGCACTGTACCGCTTGTCTGCTCAAGCACAATCTGGCGTCCGCCTACCGCAAGCCCGGAGGAGGAAATATGCCTCCCCATACGGAAGATCGCCGCGTTTGCGGTACCTCCGCCTATATCGATATTGGTCACCTGCGCATAGTTCTTGGCAGAGTACGCGGCCGCACCTGATCCCCTTCCGGCAATCTGTGCCTCAACGTTTGGCCCGGCAACCGTAACCACAAAGTCACCAGCGTAGCCCGAAAGCGCGTCAAGCATGATGTCGGCGTTCTTAGTGCGTGCAATCTCTCCGGTAATGATGACCGCCCCGGTCTCTACCTCGGTCGGGTTAATTCCGGCATTTGCGTACTCACGTTCGACAATTGCCACCAGGGCATCGGCATCGATCTCGTCCGGTGAAAGCAGAGGTGTAAAACTAATGCCACTTTCATAGAGCACCGAGCGCGCCGACACCTCGATCCGGGGAATCTGTCCCCCGCTTGCTGCGTTTCGCAGCTGCAGGCGGGAGAAGACTACCTGAGTCGTAGTGGTGCCGACATCGATCCCGACGCTCAGCAGCTCACGGCCGTCACTGGACATGTCGAGCTCGGTTACGCTTTGCCGCCGCCGGTACTTGGAAGAATTTGCTCTACATCACCATGGGGACGTGGAATCACATGCACGCTGATCATCTCACCAACACGCTGTGCTGCTGCCGCCCCGGCGTCAGTAGCTGCTTTCACCGCACCGACATCGCCCCTGACCATAACGGTAACCA
>PXEI01000479.1 GCA_003564775.1 Spirochaetaceae bacterium | reverse complement strand
CCAACTTCAACACGCCATAGAACCGCGTGTCTCACTCAAAACTGTTTTGGAAAGCTGGGTTAAGGTCGTCGGCTCATTATCCGAGAGCGAACGAGCACGAGCACTCCAACTTTCCCGTATTCGGATTAGCAAAACAAGTTAGCGCTTATGGGGCTACCGCCCCCTGCACCCCCTCCTTCCCAAGGAAATGGCTAAATAGCTCAATGGCTAAAAAGCCCGGGCAGCGCGCACCCTGTCCGCGTAGTACTTGCGGTTGCCGACCTGATTGCCATTGTCGAAGTACTGTCCCCACGCGTGGCTCGCACTGTGCTCGGAGGAACTCCAATAGCCGGCCGACGCAAAACCGCCAATAGCTCCTCTTTGCAGGTACATCTGGTTCAGCTCATCCTTCGACGGCAGGAACCAGTCAGTTTCCTCGCCATAGTCAAGGTCCGCACACAGCTTCGCCGCATAGTCGTCCCTGCCGGCATTCGGTTCGTGGTCACCGTACGCCGCCACGATCGCCTGCGTGTTCGCCGCACCGGTGCCGATTGCCGTCCCTTGCGCGCCAGATCCAACCTCGGTACCGTACCCGCCCCAACGCTTGTTCGTCCATTCGGTCGATGCAGGAGCGGCCTCCAGATACCGCCAGCCGGCGGAGGATTCACCCTTGTCGTAGAACACGATCCCGCCGGCCGGACCGGTGTCGCCTACCACGTAGTCGCGCCATTTGGCGTAGAGCGCCAGTTCAGCATCAATCGTGTAGCTCGCGCCCTCTGCATAATCGGTGCCGGTACCGGCGGCATTGGTACTCCATCCGACGAAGGTGTATCCGGCCTTTTCGAGGTTGCCGCTGTTGGATGCAAGGGCGAGAGCCACTCCCTCCTCTTTGGTCTGCGTCGTAGGAGGTGATCCGCTGGTCGCGCCGTTGGCGTTGTAGCTCACGACATACCCAGGATTCCATTTCGCATACAGATACGTGACGCTCGTGATCGGTGTAGTGAACACCCATATGAACTGAGATTCGGGGTCGGAATACCAGTTTGCGAAGACATAGCCTTCGCGCACGGGGTCTTCTGCAGGTTGCTCAACCGGGTCTCCTTCCGCAACCATCACGGGATCGGAGTTGGGTGCACCAGGATAGTTCAGGTTGAAGTGAACCGGCCACAGTCGCTCATCAGTCCACCAGGCGAACACTCGGAGATCTCTGTCCACGACAGTATTCTCTGTGAAGCGATCACCTTCACCGTCCCGATCAAGAAACCAGCCGCTGAAGAACTGAGGTGTCTTCTCCGGAGGTCTGGGCATCGAATCGATCGACGTTGCGGGAGGTCTGACATGGATTATCTCAGGGTTCGCTGGAACGTCCGCATCCTGGCTGTCGAAGGTTACACTGTACACAACAGGCTCTTCAGATGACGTAGCCAGCGCATTCGCCTCCCGTATCTCCTCAGGCAACGGGCTCTCACAGGTCGCCAGCAGTAGAAGAGACACGGCCATACCTAATGCGGCAACAGAAGTGCCACTGGTTTTTCTGTGCGTTCTCATCCCCAACCCCCTACTCATCCCACACAACGTGGGTGGTGCTGCCGTGGCCGGAGGCGCGGCCGGTGTCGAGCTCGACGCCACGGGCAAGGTAGCCATAGCGGCCGGCGAGCTCGTCATCCAGTGAAGCAAGCCGTGTGTATGCGCCAGCTGCCGCGTCGTAGTCCTGCAGCTGGTGGCGTGCCATTGCGGTGCCCAGCAGCGCCACGGTGTTGTCGGCTTCCATGCTCAGCGCGCGTTCAAAATGCTCCAGCGCGGTGCGGTAGTCTGTCTGTGTGTAAGCTATGTTGCCCAGGTTCACCCGTGCCGAGGCAGAGCCGGTGGCAATGCGCTGGAACTGCTCGGCGGCGCGGTCTAGCAGGCCGTGGCGAGCGTAGAGCACTCCCAGCGCGTTGATTGGGCGGGCGTCAGCGCTGCTGCGGATGCGGGCAAGGAGCTGCTGCTCGCGGGTGTAGATGGAGCGGTTAATGAATGTTTCAAGACTCTGGCTGTAGCGCGAGAGCAGCCGGTCGCGGTCGGGGAGGGTGCTAAGCATAGTACCGTCACCCGGGCTTGCCACCGCAGGGTAGACCTGCCATGCCTGGCGGGTGAGGTGAATGTGGGCCTCGTCGGTGCTGGAGTACTGTCTCCACTGCCGTGCTCCAATCTCCCAGGCGCCGATAAAGCCTTCACGCAGTGCGGTGATCTCTACCGGCACCCAGACCGCGTCGTCTTCTACAATCAGGTTCTCTAGCGAGCCAAAGGTGCGCTCGGCGTCGGCGGGCCACATGTCCAGGTTGAAGGCGGCGTAGATGTGCCCAGGTGTAGTTACAAAGGCGGTCTCTACGCCCACCGCCTCAAGCAGTGCGTTGTAGAGAATTGCCAGGTCGTCGCAGTCCCCGGCACGGTACTCCAGCGTCTGCACCGGAAACTGAACAAAATCTATGGCCAGTGCATCCTGTGAGAGCTCTTCGTAGGCGCTTTGCGGGTCCACCACGTAGGTCAGCCCATAGGTAACAAAGGCTGCGGCCTTGCGGTCATCATCCCAGGTGAGGGCGTTGCGGTTGTGAATTACCAGCGTTTCGGTGATGGACTGGGAAACTGTTTGCCTAAGGTGGTGTACTCCACAATCATGTTTACCGTTACCCGCTCGCCTTCTGTGACCCGGAGAATGCTGTTGTTAAACAGCGCGTGGAGGTCTACCGTCACCTCTTCTCCCCGGCGCATGCGCTCAATGCGGGCACAGGGACGGGGCGTGTCCATGTAGTTGTTCACCATGAGTGAGACGCGGATGTCCGAAGGGGTAAACGGTTCGCGTGAGCCGCGTCCAAGTCCGTAGGTGCTGCCGATGAAGATTCGGGCACCTTCAAAGAGTCCCACCCGCTGAACGTAGCCTGCACCTGCGGCGAGTGAAAACGCAGGCGTTAGACGCCACCCGAGCATGAGATCCGCCCCTACAGACCCTTGCCCGTCGGAACTGCTTTCCCAGATGCTCTGGGTGTAGCTGGCATAGAGAACCGGCCCTATCTGCAGAGAGTCCGACAGTGTTCGGGAATACCCAAGCGCACCGTGCAGGCCGATCATGGTCAGCGAGGCATTGGTATTCTGGGTTCCAATGACGTCGACTCCGACATCGCCCCCAAGCTTGAGAGCGGGCATCCACCGCGGCGAGTAGAGCGCACCTGCTCGGGCGCCACCTCCGGTCTGGTAGAGCTCGGTGCCGTCCGAGATTACGAAGTCTAAGGGACTGACGACCTGCGGAAGAAGGTGAAGATCAATCTCCGGTGACCCGGAAGCCGGACCTGAGGCCAGGAAAAGGATGATCGCGAAGGGACAAAAAGGAATTCGCATTCGTACCGCCCTCTCTAACGCCGGGCATAACGGAGCGAGGTCCCGCACATACGACTGCCCCTTTCATTTTAGCCCGTGATGCTGTTCTGAGTTGTTGCGAAAGGACGCATTTTCGCCGCGAAAGGACGCAATTGTTCGGTGGGCAAATGTGGATGTCCGCTGGCTCTAAAAATTCGCGAGGAGCTCCGCCGCTACAGCAGCTGTGTTGGTATCCGGGGCAATGGCCTGAACCCGCTGAAGCTGCTCCATGGCGGCTGCTTGCTCTCCGGTCATGCGGTAGCCAAGCCCCAATAACAGGTGGGCTACTGGAACAAGTTCGGGATCATGTCCGGGATTGGCAACGTAGGTGTGTAACAGCGCCACGGCTTCACTGCCCATAGACAGTTCTAGCTCGGTCTGCGCGAGTACCAGCACGTGTTCGTGGTAGTACTCCGAATCCGGCGTTGGGGGGTGTTTTTCCAACATTGTGAGTGCGTTCCGCATGTCTCCGGCCAGGTCGATATCGTCAGCGGCTAATGCTTCCCGACCTTGTGTCACAAGTTCCGGGGCGCTCTCTCCGTCCACCCAGTCAAGGCCTTCGGTGCCGAAGGCTTCAGACCCTCGGACGCCACCCACCCCACTATCCGGCCGCCGGGGAGACGCTGTGAGGAGATCCAGCCTGTTCCAGATCATTGAGGTTACGTTTTGCTTGGTTGTCCTGCTTCGCCCTTGGACAAGGTCGCTTAAGCGAAATGTTCCGTCCTCAACAAGCCGAAGAGTGGTAACACCGTCGCCCAGCTCCGCGTAGGAGCCAGCTCTCAGGCGCAGTACATCGCTCCGCTCAATAGAATCTCCGGGGTACACCGGTATCCATTGATTTTGAGAGCGGACCTCCACCAGCCCTTCGCTGTACTCGATAACGAAACTCTGTGCTGCTACATTCGAAATTGCGATAACGGCCAAAAACAGTGTCCCGACAATAAAGACGGTTCTTCGGTTCATGACTCACCTCGCTTCACCTTGCAGGATACCACACAAAAAAGGTGGCCTCCCGCAAATTCATCCCTAAGCTCCAAAGCGAATTTGGTACAGTCCGTGGGTATAACTTCCGAGTATTAGAAAAGAGGAGTGTTTATGAAAGGTCTCCGTATTGTTGGAGTACTTACATGTGCCGTCCTGCTTTTCGCGGCGGTTGCGGCCCCGATACAGGCTCAGCAGGCCTGGGAAGGATCGGCCGTAGTCGGACGTTATGGCGATTTCCCCCCAGGCGGGCTTTTTGCCGCCTCGAATGCATTCCCGCGCAACTCAATGGTCACGGTCACCGACGGACGCAGTGGGCGACAAGTACGTGTCATTGTGGTGAGTCGCGTGGACGACCCAGGTGTATTTCTGCTTCTTTCGCCTGAAGCGGGCCAGGAGCTGGGGCTGCGCGCTGGTGGATCCACGCAAGTGAGTGCCACACCACTGCGAAGTATGGTACCAGAATCTCCCGTTCCAGCACTGGCAGATGAACCTGCCTTGAGTCCCGACCCCGAAATGAATCCGGCAGCACGCATTGCAGACCTGTTGGATCCCGAGCCGGAAGAGGCACCGGTTGAGGCAGCAGAAATAGGGCCGGCAACAGAATCCGCGGTAGAAACGGCAACAGAACTGGCAACAGGAGCTGAACCGGAAGCTGAACCGGAAGCTGAACCAGAAGCTGAAGCCGCACCCGAGATCACCACCGCACCGAGTCTTGCTCCGGTTGTTCCTACACCGGCGCCGACTCCACCAGCTGCAACGCCAACACCGACGCCGCCAGCCGTAGCTCCGGCGCCTGTTGTACCGGTGACGCCTCTTGAGGCCCCGGAGGTTGCCGCGTTTGGTATTCGTGAGGGTCTTGGCACAGCCTCGCGCGGGCTTTCAGGTGAGCAGCCTTTACCAGACCGAGAGTACATCGACCTGCGTCCTCTTGAGCCGATTGCGGCCGATGATGAGCCGGGAAACGGTGTTGAGGACGCTTTGGCGCGTCTACGCAGGCGAAGCCCTCAGAAAGAACTCTTTTCCGCCCCCCAACCGGACTCGGTCTACACCTTTATCCAACCACCGTACCCGATAGACAGATTTATGCCGGATCCGGAAAGCATTGCTCAGGCACGCCTTGCAGAGGATGTGGTTCCCGATGTGGCCGACGTGGTAGAACCCGCTCCCGAGGAAGAACAGCCCGAGGTCACCCGACCGGTCGAGGCACCGTCGTTTGAACTTGAGCCCGGCGCAGTTCTCTCACTGGAGCCAGCCGATGCACGACCGCCTGAGGCACCGCCTGTAGCGGTTGCCGAGGAACTCCCGGCCGCCCCTGAGGAACCAGAGGCGCCAGCTCCCGACAGTACGGCAAACGGAACTGCTTTTGCAGAGTCACTCAGCGACGGAGCCTACTACCTGCAAATTGGTGCGTACTCGAACGTGGCAGGCGTTGAGGCAGCCCTATCGGGTCTTCAACTGAATGCAGAGTATCCCTATACCGTGGTTCCCGGGGTCTCTCGGGATCGTACCGTGTACCGAGTGTTTGTGGGTCCGCTTGAAGAGGATGAAAAAGGACGCGCACTGTTTATGGTGCGAGCTCGTGGATATCGTGATGCCTTTGTCAGGCGCGGTGGCTGAGGTTGAGCGGGGATTTCTCCCCGCTACGGCCACACAGTTTCACTGACGATTCTGAACCAGCAGCTTACTCGGTTGAGCTGCTGGAACCTACAGACTACGTACTATGCTGAGCCGACCAGGCTTAATCCGCTGAGCCGACCAGGCTTAATCCGCTGAGCCGACCAGGCAGAGCCACTCGGCCTCGCAGGCCAGTTCGTCACCCACATAGGCCTTGCCGCTTTGTTTGATCATTTTCGGGCTAATGCGCATGTTCTGAATGACAAACCGCACTTCTTCGTTGGGAACCACCTGACGGCGAAACTTTGCCTTTTCAATGGATGCAAGAAAAAAGAGAGCGCTCTGCTCCATAATGTTCAGGTGCTTAATTCCTGCTCCACCACACTGCGCCATAGATTCAACCAGTACTACTCCGGGTACCACCGGGTACTCGGGGAAATGGCCTTCAAAGAAGAACTCTTTGTCGGTGAAGACGTGACTTCCAATGATTTCTTCCTTGTCGCACTTTTCCAGTTTGTCTACAAACAGAAACGGTTTGCGGTGGGGCAGTAGATCCTCAATATTCTCAATCATGT
>PXEI01000233.1 GCA_003564775.1 Spirochaetaceae bacterium | reverse complement strand
CCGTCGTAATCAACCGCAAGCCCACCTCCTAGATCGATGTAGCCCATAGCGGCGCCTTCCTCAACGAGGTCGGCATAAAAACGGACCGTTTCCTGAACCGCAACCCGAATATCGCGGATGTTCGGAATTTGCGAACCCAGGTGGTAGTGCACCAGCTTCAGGCAGTCAAGCATCTGCTCGGATTTCAGGGAGTCAACCACGTCCACGATCTGCGTGGCAGTGAGCCCGAAAAGACTGTTGTCGCCGCCGGAGTCACTCCAGTGTCCACCACCCTTTGCAGCAATCTTGAGGCGAACACCAATGTTCGGCCGGATCCCGGTTGCTCGGCTGCGCTCAATGATAAGCGGGAGCTCGCTTGGCATCTCCACAACGAAAAACACCTTGTATCCCATCTGTGTTGCCTGCAACCCAAGGTCAATAAACTCGGCGTCCTTGTAGCCATTACAGATAAGCGGGCTCTCAGTGCTTGCGATCATTGCCAGCGCTACCAGCAGTTCGGCTTTGCTTCCGGCCTCAAGTCCATGATGGTACTGCTTTCCGAACTGTATAATCTCATTAATGATTTCGTGCTGCTGGTTCACCTTGATAGGGAAGACCCCGCGGAACTCACCTTTGTACTCAAGCGTTTTCATGGCTTTGCGAAAGCTCTCGTTTATGAGGGTGATCTGCGTGTCCAGCAGGTTCTGGATTCGGAGCAGTACCGGCGAGCCAAGTCCACGGGCGTTGATGCCTTGAACAACGTCCATAAGACTGACCTCAACAATGCCGGACGGGTAGCGGACGCGAACAACGGCCTCGCCTTTATCGTTAACGTCAAAATATCCGGCCCCCCATTCTTTAATTCCGTAAAGATCAGCGGACTCTGACACCTTCCATTGATGTAGTAAATCTTTTGCCATTCGTCTTACCTCAGCTACGACGGAGTGTACCAAATTTTTGTAACAATCTCGACCGAGCAGCGAAATATTTGGTGGATAGAGTTACGAACCAGGCCACCCTTCGGCCACAACGCGGTTGCGTCCCAGGGTTTTGGCTCGGTACATGCGCCAGTCGGCGACGCCAACAAGGGTCTCAAGCGTTTCATCACCAGGGGCAACCTCAGCTACACCAAAACTCGCTGTCACCCCGTGGTCGCCGTCGCGGCAGTTCTCAGGGACCGCCTTGCGGAGGTTCTCGGCAACGCGCATTGCATCGTCATACTCTATGCGCTTAAGAAGAATGATGAACTCCTCTCCGCCCCAGCGGCCAACCACATCTCCGGCACGGACATGCTCGTTCAGCGTCTGTGCCAGATCAACAAGCACGTGGTCGCCGTAGATATGCCCCCGGCGGTCGTTAATGAGTTTAAAGTGGTCTACGTCCAGAACAATGAGTGCCATTGTCTCTTCATTGCGACTCTGTTCCGCCCGAGCTCGTCGGAACAGTTCCTCAAACATGCGGCGATTAAAGAGTCCGGTGAGCTGGTCGTGACCAGCGAGGTACTCAAGCGTCCGCCCGCGCCGTATAGACTGTATGCCCAGAACGCCGATAAGGAGCGACGTTACCGTGAGTATGCTGAGTATCATGAGTACACTGCGCCGGTAGGTGCCGAGTGCGGGTCTGAGCTCAATGGAACTGAAGTATCCGACCGCTTCACCCTCGGGATTTCTGACCGGAAGGAAGGATAGGAGGTAGTCGCCGTCGGTGTGCGGCACATGAACAGCAAAGCGCTCATGTTCGGCAAGCCGCTCCCGAATATCCCGTTGGAGGTGCACGGAAACCAGGCTGCCAAAATGTTCCCCTGGCAGGTTGTCACATTGAATATCTGGATCCAGGAGAAACTCCTGCGAAAACCACCAGCCCTGATAATCCGCACGGTGTTCGGGGAAAACGGTGTCGTACACTACGTTGCGACTCATGACGAAGTTGTAGTGTTTGTCAAAGAGTTCGCTGAGGTCGCGAATAAGCGTTGAAAAACCAACGCCAAGTTCAACGGAACCGATATGGGTCATGGTGTTTCGTTCAGTTTTTGCACTCCCCAGCTCAAAAAGGGGTATAACAAAACGGTACCCACTGAATATTCTTCCTTCCTCAAAGCCGCGTACAAAACGCAGTTCCCTGTTCGCCTGTTCAACCGTGCTCCGAACCCCACCAAGATCGTCACCAAAATCGCCCGGGCTATGCATACGGAGGAAACTGGAGTTGTCGGGCATGTGTACATGGAGTTGACGAAACCCAAGACTTTTGAGACGGCGGTAAATTGGTTGAAGTGAGCGGTAAAGCTGCTCGCGAGCCTGGTTCTCGATCTCGGTTGGTGGGCTGCCGGGGTGCACTCCGGCGCTCTGCCGGGCACGAGCGGCGCGAGTAATGGGCTCAATAAAGTCTGGCCGAAACTGGTACTCGTCGTAGATCAAACGCGCTGCGGTTTCATAACCGGCAAGAATGGTAACAAACTCCTGCTCAAGTATGCGCAAGGCGTTGTCATACTCCGCCTCAATAGTCCGGTGTTGTTGCCACAACGCGGATGCTGCGATAACGGTATAGATCCCGAGGAGAACGGCGAGCCAGTAGCCTATACGGCGAATCGGTTGCCCTTTCACACT
The DNA here is from genome assembly GCA_003564775.1 of Spirochaetaceae bacterium. Lineage (GTDB taxonomy): Bacteria > Spirochaetota > Spirochaetia > DSM-27196 > SLAA01 > SLAA01. Next base: position 3,967 of record PXEI01000233.1, on the reverse strand, counting down.
TCAATAATAGTATCGCTGTGAGCGTAGTGCAACTTTCATGAGTAGAACAAATGCGCAGAAAACCGACAAGGAATACCTTGACCTTTCCAGGAATTATTGCAAAACTGTAATCATTACTAAGAAGGAATCAAGCCGTGTAAGGAATGGTTCCTTTCACCGGGCAGAAGAGGTTGTTGCGATATGGTGAAGAAACGAACAGGGCTGGTTGCAGCGTTAAAAGAGGCCGGTTTCCGCATGACACCGCAGCGAACCGCAATATGTGAAGCCCTTTCTACACGCTTTGATCACCCCACCGCACAGTCGCTCTATGAAGAGGTCAAGGCGGAGTACTCCTCTCTGAGTCTTACAACGGTGTATCAAACCCTCGATACGCTCTTACGCATTGGAGCCATTACGAGTCTGGGAAGTGCAGGGGACGACACCATTCATTTTGAGGTCAATACTGACCCACACATCAATCTTGCCTGCCTTACCTGCCACCGAATCTGTGACCTCAACAGCACCGCAATCAAGGCCTTGGAGGCCGAGGTCCAACAGGCCATAGGCTCCAAGGTTCTGAGTGGGCGGGTTGTCTACTACAGTGAGTGCCTTGAGCAGAGCGACCCAACGGACTGCCGGTTCAACCCAGCGTCGCCACATTACTCCGGTATCCGAGAGGACAGTTTCCACACAGGACAGTCGCAGCGAGCCGGGTCAAAAAAGGAATAGTTCATGAGTAAAAGGAAACAGGTGGTGTTGCAAGCGCCGCTTCCCAACTGCCCCGTCCCGGTCGAGGAGCGCTGCTGCTCCGTGACGATCTACCGGGTAGTGAAGTCTGAACCTGCGGTTCGCGAGATCAAGTACGATACCGCCGAACAGGAACTGGAAATTGAGTATGACGGTGAGCTGCTTCAGGAAGAACACGCCGAACGGCTGATAGACGATCTGACACACCGCCTGAGTGAACGGAGTGCGACCTGTCGTGACCGTGATCAGCGTGGTTTACGTCGGGGCTGTGGTGTGTGCCTGCAACAGCTGCAGCGCCGTGCCCGCGAACTGGGTACCAAGGTTGGCTGTGACTCGCATGACTGTAGCGCGCTATCACTCATGGCCGACGACAGTATTGAGTTGCGCCGCGGGGTACTGCGTGTTGCCTCTCCGTATGAGCATGATGAGGATAACGGCGGCGGTCGCCGCAGCCCGTGGGTTAAGCGCAGGGTTCGCATTGGGGGCAGCTCTGAGGTGAGTGGTGAACGCTCTGGGGCCCGCGGGGTAGATTCCGGAGCTGGCACTCAGATTGGCACCGGGGCGGAGTCCGGTAATGGAACTCATTCCGAACCTGGTCCGGCTGCCTCCGGCCTGGTAGCTCGCTTCCGCGGTTTGCCGCTTGAGCCAGCTGCTGTCGTGCTTACTCTGCTGGCCATGATCGGCGGGGCCGTTACCGAGCGCACCGGACCACCAGCGATGTCGATTGCTTTCTATCTGGTGGCGTACCTTTCCGGCGGGTATTTCGGGGTGCGGGCCGGACTGAGCAGCTTACGGGCTCGCAAGATAGACATCGATATACTCATGGTTCTGGCCGCTCTTGGTGCAGCCGGAGTTGGCGCACCATTTGAGGGTGCCTTACTGCTGTTTCTCTTCTCCCTTTCAAACGTCTTGCAGGACTACGCCCTTGACCGAACACGGAGTGCTATTAAGGCGTTGTCCAAGTTGCGTCCCGACACCGCCATCCTGTTGGAGAACCCGGACGATGAGCAGGGGCGGCGGGTTCAGGTGGACTCGGTGCAGATTGACTCACTATTGCAGGTGCGTCCGGGTGACCGCATTCCGCTTGACGGAGTAGTGGAGCGCGGGGCGAGTAGCGTGGATCAATCAAGCATTACCGGTGAGTCCATGCCGGTAGAGAAGGGCGTCGGAGCGAGTGTTCTTGCCGGTACCATAAACCAGGACGGCGAACTTGTTCTGCGGGTAACCAAGACAAGCAGTGAGTCGACCATCGCCAAGGTCATAAATCTGGTAGAGGAAGCACGTGAGCAGCAGGCCAAGACCGAACGCTTTCTTGACCGCTTTGAGCAGTACTACGCCATTGGTGTCATTCTGGCAACCATAGGGGCGGCGCTGCTGCCACCCTTGGTCTTTGGTATGGACTGGAGTGACGCCGTCTACAAGGCCATTACGCTTATGGTGGCCGCCAGCCCGTGTGCGCTCATTATCAGTACTCCCGCCTCAATTCTTTCTTCAATTGGGAACGGGGCGCGGCGTGGAATTCTCTTTAAGGGTGGCGTCCATGTTGAGCAGGCAGCTGGCATAAAGGCCGTTGCGTTTGACAAAACCGGAACGCTGACCGAGGGCAAACCATTTGTGGCAGATATCGTAACACTTGCCGACTGGAGCGAGGATCAGGTCCTCAGTGGCGCGGCAAGTCTGGAGAGCAAGAGCGAGCACGTGCTGGCGCAGGCCATAACCGCCGCGGCCCAAACTCGCGAACTCAGTTACTCTGCGCCCAGCGAGTTCCGCAGCGAGTCCGGAGTTGGTGTGCGCGGTATAGTTGCGGGCCGTGACCTGCGTCTTGGCAGTCCGTCCTTGCTGGACAGCCTGCCTGACAACACCGTCGGGCTGGAGGACGCGCGCATCGAAATAGCGAGGCTGCAACGTGAGACCAAAACTGTGGTGGTGTTGCTGGATTCCGGGGAGCGCCCGGTGCGGTTGCTTGGACTTATTGCCCTGGAAGATCGGCTGCGAGACGGGGTCCGCGCGATGATCCAGGATCTACGTGATAATGGAATTAAGCATGTGGTAATGCTCACCGGAGACAACAGAGCAACTGCCGAGGCCATTGCCGAGCAGGCGGGTATAGACGCGGTGTTCCCTGAACTGCTTCCGGAAAACAAGCTTGACGCTATCCGCCGCATTGAGGCCGAGTTTGGCCCAACCGCCATGGTAGGTGACGGCGTGAACGACGCCCCGGCTCTTGCCGGTGCCCGCCTGGGCATTGCTATGGGCGCTGCGGGTACCGACGTGGCGCTTGAAACTGCAGACGTGGTGCTGCTGTCGGACGACCTTGAGAAGATTCCGTACCTCATCGCGCTGAGCCGGCAGACTCGACGTACGCTCATTACCAATATCTCGGTGGCGCTTGGTCTGATTACCATGATGGTAATTGGTATCTATACTATTGGGCTTCCGCTCCCGCTTGCCGTAATTGGGCATGAGGGCGGAACGGTTCTGGTTTCACTGAATGGCGTACGGCTCCTGATGTTCAAGAGGGACAAGAAAAAAGCTTCCGCAACTTGACGCGATAGCGGTATTACCATATATTACCCACGATTGGTATTACGAGGTAATAATAGTCAAATACCGCTACGGAGGTACAAGATGCGGAAAATTATAGGTATGAGTCTCGTGGGCTTGCTGCTCACCACAACCCTACTGTGGGCCGGGGGTTCCCGAGAACGCCCGGAAGGCCTGGACATAGTTGCAAGCACCGGCCACATAGGGGACGCGGTCGCGCGCATTGCGCCAGATGCAAACCTCAGAGTTCTTATGGGACCGGGCTCGGATCCCCACTCGTACACGCCGACCACCCGCGAGGCACAGGCCCTTGAACGCGCCGACATTGTGTTCTGGAACGGGCTGGAACTTGAGATCCAGATGGTCGGGGTGTTCCAGGGGCTTGGTGACCGCGCCTTTGAGGTGGGCCGCGCAGTGCCGGAACACATGTTGCTGTCCTGGGAAGGCCATCACGACGACCACGGCCATGGCCACGACGACCATGACGATCACGGGCATGATCACGGGCATGATCACGGTCACGGTGTAGTGGGCGAGATCGGTGAGTTCAAGATCCTCGACCGTGGCGCTGGCCGGGCAGTCGTCGCTGAAGTGGACGACGACCACTGGGACGGAGCGCTTCCGAACATCACGGTTGGTGACCGCATCTCGCTCGGAGCGGTTATTGTCTCGGCCGATGGACGCGACCGTGATCTCT
>PXEI01000468.1 GCA_003564775.1 Spirochaetaceae bacterium | reverse complement strand
TCTGGGACGCACCGGTACACACGGCCGGACTTCGCTGGGGGGTGTAAGCAATGGTAACGACCAGCTCGGTAGTCGCGTGGCTGCAGAAACTGAATGATGTCTACGCCGAGAACAAGGGTTACTTGACTGACCTCGACTCCGCCATTGGTGATGCCGACCACGGCATTAACATGGCCCGGGGCTTTGCCAAGGTCGCCGAAGCGCTTGAACAACAAGCGCCGGAAGACATCGGGGCAGCGTGCAAAACCACTTCCATGACGCTCATCAAGACCGTTGGCGGAGCGTCGGGGCCCTTATACGGTACCTTCTTTCTCAAGGCAAGCATGCAGGCTACCGGCAAGGCCGAGCTAGATGCACAGGGGCTCCTGAACCTGCTTGAAGCCGGTGCAGATGGGGTAGTCGCTCGAGGTAAGGCAGAGCTTGAAGATAAGACCATGGTCGATGCATTGCTGCCAGCCATTGAGGCCATGAAGGCTGCCGTTGATCAGGGTGTCGGCCCAATGCTTACCGCCGGGGTTGAGGCTGCGGAGAAAGGCATGAAGGCTACCATTCCCCTCGTCGCGCGCAAAGGCCGTGCCAGTTACCTGGGTGAGCGCAGCAAGGATCATCAGGATCCGGGTGCGACATCAACGCACCTTATGCTGAAAGCCGCCTTGGAGACCCTTGCAGGCTAAAGGTCGTTACATTCTCAACGTATAATGCGGGCCCATCAGGGCTCGCATTTTTTCACGCTATATTCAGCACGCGGAGTAGTTTTATGGTTGGTCTCGTTATTGTGTCGCATAGTCGCGAACTCGCCGCAGGTGTCGCTGCCCTGGCAGCCGGTGTCAGCGAAACATCTATACCTATAGCCCATGCGGGCGGAGTCGGCGACGATCACGAACAGCTCGGTACCGATGCGACTCAAATAATGGAGGCCATCGAGGCGGTTTTTTCCCCCGACGGCGTGTTGATACTCATGGATCTAGGAAGTGCGATCCTGAGTGCCGAGACGGCGCTGGAGTTTCTGGGAGACGACTATTCCGAGTTAGTACGAATATGCGCCGCACCGCTGGTGGAGGGTGCGGTTGCCGCGGCGGTGCAGATTGGCATTGGGGCCGATCTAGATACTGTTGCAGCCGAGGCTATGGACGCCCTTCTCCCTAAGCGGCAGCAACTTGGCGTCGCAGAGTCAGCCAGTCCGAAACCTCCCAAAGACACCAATGACACCGGCGACACCGACGAGGTTGCAGCGGAAGGCGGTCACACTTTTCAAATTCTCACCCAACACGGACTGCACGCCCGGCCCGCAGCAAAGTTTGTTGAGACCTGCTCAAGGTTCAAGGCGAACATAATGGTGCGGAACCTCACCAAGGAGTCCGAGTTCGTGAACGCAGCAAGCCTTAACCGCATAGCGCTTCTTTCGGTGACCTACGGTGACACCATAGAGGTAGTTGCCAAAGGCCCAGAGTCCGACCAGGCAATCAAGGGGATTTCCAGCCTGGTGGCAGAGAACTTTGGCGAGCCTGCTGCACCACCGGAGACCCGGAAGTCCGGTAGCGGCGCAAAGCGCACAAAGAAGGCGACTCCAGCCTCCACTGCTGCGCAAACCCCAGACTCCAGCAACGGCTCACCACACAGGCCCACCGGAATCTCCGAGGGTTGGGCGGTGGGGCCACTCTTCCGAATAGAGACAGCTGAGCCGGAACTCCCGGATCATGCCGCCGCTGACGCCGAGTACGAACTTGAACTTTTCAATGCCGCGCGTGACAGGGTTCGTAGTCGCATGCAAAAGCAGGTGCACTCCCTGGGCGCTCGGGGAGCTGCTGGTGAGGCGGAGATTATGGAGGCACACCAGCTTATTCTTGACGACCCCGAGGTGCTGCAAGCTGTTATTCAGTCGGTCAGCGAGTCGGGAAACAACGCAGCTCGCGCCTACGCGGACACCATGCAGGAGCTTGCACAGGCTTACGCCTCTAACCCTGACCCCTATCTGGCCCAGCGTGCGGTAGATATCCATGACGTACGGCGAGCGCTGCTGCGTGAGCTCCTGGAGGAGGATGCTGGCACAGGTTCCGGGCCGGACAACCCCGTGATTTTATGCGCGCGTGAGTTAACCCCGTCGGATACCGCCCAACTGGATCCGGAGAGGATATTGGGAATCATTACCGAGCTGGGTGGGCCCACATCCCACGCCGCAATCCTTGCACGGGCACTGGGTATTCCCGCCGTCGCCGGTGTCTCCACCGAGTCGGCCAGCCCTGCGGAAAGCGCCGCAATTGACGGCCGCGCAGGCACCGTTATTTTTGACCCCGATGAAAGCACCCAAAAGGAGTTTCGGGCAAGACGGGAAACATGGCTCAATCGCCGTCAGGACCTCAGGCTACGGAGTGGCGAGGCCGCATACACCCTCGACGAGCGTCATATTACGGTGCAGGCCAACATTGGGGACCTTGCCGGTGCGAATCACGTAAACCCAAACGGGGCGGAGGGCGTTGGGCTGCTACGCACCGAGTTCATGTTCCTTTCACGACGCACCGCACCCACCGAGGATGACCAGACCAATATGCTGACCAAGATGTTCAACGCAGTCGGCAACCGACCCATCACGGTGCGCACACTAGATGTCGGCGGCGACAAGGATCTGGCCTACATTCAGCTACCGGAGGAGGACAATCCTTTTCTTGGCCTGCGCGGAATACGTCTCTGCCTGAAGGAAAAGGCCCTGTTCAAGGAGCACCTGCGGGCGATACTCAGAGCCTCTTTTGGTCACACGGTATCTCTCATGCTCCCGATGGTCGCCCGCATTGAAGAGATTGAACTCTCACGGGCGCTTCTGGAGGAGGCCGCCGCAGATCTTCGTGCCGAAGGTATAGATTGTGGTGAGCTGCCCGCATTAGGCATCATGATTGAGACACCAGCCGCCGTCCTGCAGGCCAAACACATGGCAAAGCATGCCGCGTTCTTCAGCATCGGTACCAACGACCTCACACAGTACATCATGGCAGCCGAGCGGGGTGCCGAACACCTGGTGGATGTTGCGGACCCCATGCACCCCGCAGTACTGACGGCAATAGCCCAGTGTGTTGCTGCCGCCGAGGAGGCTGGCATTGAGCTCTCGGTGTGTGGCGAGGCCGCTTCGGCACCTGATACCGCAGTATTGTTGTTGGGCTTAGGTGTCCGCAAACTCAGCATGAACCCCAGCTCCGTACCGGTGCTCAAGGACCTGGTGCGTCATACTCGTTATTCTACGGTGAATGAACTTGCCAAGCGCGCGCTTGCTTGCGCGGACGCAGGTGATGTACGAAGCATTGTGGAGGAGTATCTCAACGACTACCAGGCAGGGTAGCAAGCCGAAACGCCACCCCAAAAAGCCGTGCCTCTACCTCTTTCCCGGCCAGCTCCTCGGTGTCACCAATACGGGTGAAGTGGAGGAAAAAGTCCAGCCGTCCGAACTCGCCGGTAAAGCGCAGGCCAAGCTCGGAATAGAAGTCAAAGTCTGCCCCTCCGCTACGGAGCAGTAGCACAGCGGGTTCAAGGTGCCCAAAAGCGCTCACCGCTCCGGTGCCAGCCGCACCGGAGGAGTTGAGCCGGATCCCGTCGGTCAACACAGTCTCGGCACCAACCGCCAGTGTGGTCTTCCAGTACGCGCGCGGTTTGTCATAGATCGCATCCCAGAAATCAAACAAGTCCATGTATCCGCTTTTGATGTAACCCTCTACAGTGCTCTCTCCAAGCTCAAGCATTGGCGGCATGTAGCCCAAACGCACATAGTCACTGGTGTTAACGGTATACCCCTCCACAGCGTCATCGCGAAAGGGATGAAAGCTTGATCGAGAGTACTCAAAGAGAAGGTCGCCAACCGGAACGCGAAACGCGAGATGCCCGCCATACTCAAACTGAACCGCGTCTAGCCGCCACTCAATGCGGGTTGGCGGGTTCCAATCATCTGGACCCGGCCCGGAACGAACCAAAGACCGGAAAAACACACCAGACGCCATCCGGCCATTGTACTGTAACACCGTCGCAGCGCCGCCAGTACGCCCCTCAAAGAGATCGTAGTCACTTCCTGCAAAGTCATAGCGCCAGTGCCCAAACTCGTAATAGCCAGAAGGCATGAGGATTGTTGAATCCTCGGTTACCTGGTACAGCGGGTTCACCATTGCCGGGGGTTTGGGGTACTCACGTGCTCCTAAATGGGCGGCATGCACCCCAAGAAGAAGAAAGCAGAGAGCTGCAAGGCTGAGTTTGTTCTTCATTACCGCACAATTTGCCCTGCAAAGCGGAGACCGTCAAGGGCCACGTGCAGGCAACGAACGCCGCAGGCGAGCAGTTCCTGTTGCGCCATGGCGCTTTTTGGCGTACCATTCTTGTATATCTCTACATCGAGCCATATGAACGTGCTTGTGAAAACACTTGCTCACCGTTGTTCCAAACCTGAAAGAACTGCGTTTACTCAGGAGGGTGAAGGATGAAGAATCAAGTGTGTCCCGGGCATCGATACCGGGTAGTCGTCATTTCCGTTCTGCTACTCAGTGGTGTAGTTGGGTTTGCCGCAACTCAGCAGCGTGGCCCATGGGCCCCTGCGTATCCCGGTTCGGTCGCTGCCGATTCACGAGGCTCAGAATCCTACCGAAGCTTCTTCTTGACACATGACCCGCAGGCCACGGTGACAAGCTTCTACAGCCGGCACCGCGGTGCACCCGCTACTCAATGGAGTTCCGGTGGCAGCTTCATTCAGTACAGCAGCTCCACCTTTGAGGTTGGTGCCGACGACGGAGTCTACGTCTACAGCAACACCGGACGAAGCGAGGCGGCGAAGACAGTACTGCGCAAGCTCGAAAACCTTCTCCATGAAGGTCCAGCAAGCTACAACCGAGCCGAGTACGACCGCATTGTTACCCGTTACGGCGACATGGCCTTGATCTATCCCCTCAGTGATCACCGCGATACATCAGGACAACTACTCCCGATTGACCGGGTCCTGTTGGAACGCTATGAGCAACGCTATGACGCCTATATTGGAGATGAACCGGAGTCGGACGAGTCGGTAGAACAACGCTTTAACGCGCTTATTGCGCAGGGCCGCTTCCAGGATGCGGCAGCGCTGATGCAGGGGCACGCAACCGATGTCGTGGGCGGGTATCACCGGACAATTAGTCGTGAGGTTGTTGACCTCTGGATTGCTTGCCTCGAGGAAATGGAACGCCATACCTATCCAGTGGTAATTCAGATTGGGCACCGACGTTGATAAAAGCAAGGTATGCGATAGCCTTCGCTGTCACGTGGCGATGGTCGGCCTGCATCATGTGCAGCGCGGTCTTTCTCAGCGTATCTCGATCTCTGGGCCGGTAAGCGGGTCAAAACGGAACTGGGCGGTGAAGGGGCCATCAGCTGGAATCCTGTACTCGGTCATGGCGATGTAGGGCATCAGGGCGGCTCGAATTCCGCTGTGTATATCCCGCACCTGGACCTCACCTTCAAGGCCGGTCGGCTCAAAACGAGCGTCTAGATCGACCTTGATATTTCCGTCAAACTGCAGCATGGCCGAAGCGAAACTGAAAGACTCAAGTGTGAGGGCCGTAGGCTCTATCAACATGTTAAGTGAGCTCTCCTCAATAAACCAGTTCTCCAACTCGGCAACCCAGGCGTGCTCTCCAAGCATTAACTGTATCTCCCGCAGTTCATCGGACCTGGGGCCGCTTAGGGCGATGCTGGTTCCGGCAAGCTGCATCCGCAATGAACTGAGCTGCTCAAGCGCGCGATGGGGGTTGTTCTCAAGCTCCTCCAAGACAAGGTTACCGGTCAGGGTGTAGCCGAGCTGCTCAACTCGGCCGCTCCAGCCGCTTGCCGCGTCTCGAAGGTACAGACCCTGTGTGTCGAAAGTGATTTCGCGCACAAGAAAACTCCCCGGCCGTTGTATATCCTCCATGGCAAACCGTCCGGCAACCCCGAAGGTGGCCTCATCAAACCCAAGCTGCGTGTCGCGGTAGCTATCTGAGAAATCGCCATGAACAAGAGAAACGCGAAGGCCCGATATGACGGCCGTATCGGGGTCTCGAGCCAGGCGGACAAGATCCTGATGAGACATACGAATTACCAGCTCGTCGGCATGCGCGCGTGAGCGTGGATTCGCAGAGACAAACGACACATCAAAGAAGCGCACCTGCCCCAGGAGCGTGTTCACCTCGAGCCGAGAGTAACTAATGAGTTGGCTCAGGCCGGACTGTTCAATAAACAAGGTCACCTCACGGTCAAGCACTGTCTCGGCATAGCTGTCTACCTGACGCGCCCCAAAAAAGACGCCAAGGGCTATCAGCACAACCAGAAGGGCTGCGAACGCCAGCGCAATCTTTGGGCCCCGGCGAGTCTTCTCCTTGCGCGCGGCTTGAGGGGCTGGCGCACTCCCCTCGTGGGCTGCTACCGCCTCGTGAGCTGGCGTGGCCGCCTGTTGCTCAACTCGCTCAATTCTGCGGAGCAAAGTTGCCCTCTCTTGCATGACTTTCTGCTGGAGACGACTACGGGTCTCCGCATCAAACTGGTCAGTGTCTTTCTTGAGTACAGCCATCCACCGATCAAGTTGC
>PXEI01000262.1 GCA_003564775.1 Spirochaetaceae bacterium | reverse complement strand
GGATGACGAGCTCTAGGCCAACTGGCCAGTAAAATAACCCAATATCGATATATTTACATGCAAATACACAAAATAGTCACATTGCATTGATGATGAACAGTCCCAGCTGCTATACTCGGCAATCCGGGCTAGACCACACGCTGGAGGATGCAACATGATAATCGGAGTGCGGAAAGAAACCGCCAGGGGAGAACGGAGGGTCGCGCTGGTTCCCAGTGACGCAGCGACCGAGATAAAGGCAGGCGCCGAAGTTCTGGTAGAGAGCGGTGCTGGCGAAAGCGCAGGGTATCCCGACCAGGAGTATATTGACCGTGGCGCCGAGATCGTCAAGGACGCTGACAGCGTTCTCCAACGCAGTGATGTACTGCTGACGGTTCGTTTCGCAGCTGCGGATTCTGAACACGCCGCTCAACAGATATCTAAGCTGAAAGAAAACGCAGTAGTCATTGGCCTGATGGAGCCCTACGCCAACGCCGAACTTTTCCAGGCCATGGCCAAGCGTGGTGTGAGTTCATTCTCACTGGAGCTGTTGCCGCGGATCACACGCGCCCAGTCCATGGACGTCCTGTCCTCTACTGCAAACCTTGCCGGATACAAGGCGGCGCTCATAGCCGCGGATCGGCTTCCACGGCTTTTTCCCATGATGATGACCGCAGCCGGAACCATTGTCCCGGCCAAGGTGTTTGTGGTTGGCGTTGGGGTTGCTGGACTCCAGGCGATTGCAACCGCCAAGCGACTTGGTGCGGTGGTGAGTGCCTACGACGTGCGTCCCGCTGTGAAGGAGCAGGTGCAGAGTCTTGGTGCCAAGTTTGTAGAGATGGAGCTGGAGACAGAGTCGGCCGAAAGCTCCGGAGGTTACGCCAAAGAGATGGGTGAGGAGTTCTACCGCAAACAGCGAGAGCTCATGGCAACCGTCCTTGCCGAGACCGACGCGGTTATCACTACTGCATCGATCCCCGGAAAGCCGGCCCCACGCCTCATAACAACCGAGATGGTTGAAGGGATGAGTACCGGTTCGGTGATTATTGACCTTGCTGCCGAGCGTGGAGGCAACTGTGAACTCACCAAGGTAGGTGAGACGGTCATGCACAAAGGCGTCAGCATTATCGGCCCCGAGAATATTGCATCCCAACTTGCTTTCACCGCAGGTCGACTCTACTCAAAGAACATAACTACCTTTCTCAAGGCCCTTCGCAACAAAGAGGGCGCACTTGAGATAAACCGCGAGGACGAGATTGTAGCGGCAACGCTGGTTACCTACGAGGGCCAGGTGGTTGCGACAAGCCTTGCGGCCGGTGACAAGAACTAAACGGGGGAGATCATGCTAGATACAGCCGCATTCATTAACATCCTGACGATATTTGTGCTGGCAATTTTTGTTGGCTTTGAGGTTATCACAAAAGTGCCGCCTATCCTGCATACGCCGCTCATGTCCGGATCAAACGCCATTAGTGGCATTACCGTGATCGGTGCCTTGTTGGCACTGGGTGCAGGCGGCGGTCCAGTTACGACCGGGCTTGCTACTGCGGCACTTTTTTTCGCCACAATCAACGTGGTCGGCGGTTTTGTGGTGACTCATCGAATGCTTAGTAAGTTCAAGAAGAGGGATTAAACATGCAGCCTGAACACCTGAATCTCTTATATCTGGTAGCCGCAGTACTTTTTATCATGGGGCTTAAGAGCCTTGGACATCCGCGCACCGCGGTGCGTGGAAACATTCTGGGCGCCGTAGGTATGGCCTTAGCCGTGGTGGGAACGCTCTGGTATCAAGGCTTTGTCCATATGGAACTGGTAGCTGGTGGCCTCATTGGCGGTTCCATCATTGGTATTGTACTTGCGGTCAGAATAAAAATGACGGCAATGCCGCAGCTGGTTGGTCTCTTCAACGGCTTTGGTGGTGTGGCCTCGGTACTGGTTGCCGGAGCGGTGCTCATAGCTGCGGTCGCTACCGCACTTATGGGTGCGGGATCAGCGGCAATAATGAGCGCGCAGGAGTCGGTTGCAACCGCTGCTTCCGGACTCATTGGTGCCGTCACCTTCCTGGGCAGTGTCATAGCGTTCGGTAAGCTCCAGGGTTTCGTGACCGAGAAGCCGGTGCGCTACCACGGTGAACAGGTGGTCAAAATTCTGGTGCTTGGCGGGGCCTTGGTGCTGTCCGCCATGATTGTGCTGGACCCAAGCCGTACCGAGCTGTACTGGGTGCTGGTGGGCCTGGCGGCAGTTCTGGGTGTCCTACTGGTCATGCCCATTGGCGGCGCCGATATGCCTATTGTCATTGCATTGCTCAACTCCTACTCCGGAATTGCCGCGGCTGCTACCGGGTTTGTTCTCAGCAATAACGTGCTGATTGTTGCCGGTTCGTTGGTTGGGGCCTCGGGAATCATTCTTACTCAGAACATGTGCAAGGCCATGAATCGTTCCCTGGCCAACGTCTTGTTTGGTGGTGTGGGCGCCATTGTAGAGAACAAGGAACAGGGCGATATCTACGCGGGCAAGGTGAAGTCGACCTCGGCAGAAGAAGTGGCAATGATCCTGAAGACTGCTTCACGTGTGGCCTTTGTTCCCGGGTATGGAATGGCGGTTGCGCGTGCACAGACCGGCGTACGTTTGCTCACCGAGGCGATGGAAGCCGACGACATTCATGTGGAGTTTGGTATTCATCCGGTTGCCGGACGAATGCCGGGACACATGAACGTGCTGCTTGCCGAGGAAAACATCTCTTACGACAAGTTGCGCGAGATGGATGCAATTAACCCCGACTTTCCCAGTACCGACGTGGTCATTGTTCTGGGGGCAAATGACGTAGTGAACCCAATTGCTCGTGAGAGCGCTGGCTCACCAATTTCCGGCATGCCTATTCTTGATGTCGACAAGGCGCGCACCGTGGTGGTGATTAAGCGCAGCCTGAGCCCAGGTTTTGCTGGTATTGCGAACCCACTTTTTGCGGCCGACAATACGCTTATGTTGTTTGGGGATGGGAAGAAGGTAATGGAAGAACTTGTGGCGGCATACAAGGACGCATAGCCACGCCTCTACAGAGATCGGCGTCCGCATGGGAAAGATCGACGCTGTCCGCGCCCTGCTAACCGGGGGCGCGGACGACCGCTAAGGATTGCTCGCTACTGCTCGCCATGGTCCTTGTACTTGTCCGATATCGTTTCAATTGTCGGGAGCACCTTGAAGAAGATCTCAACGAGTTCAGGATCAAACTTGCTGCCGGACATTTTGCGGATCTCTTCAAGAGTTTCTTCATGCGTCCAGGATTCCTTGTAAACGCGCCGCGAGCGCAGTGCGTCGTAGACATCCGAGATCGCCACAATTCGGCCAAAGAGCGGAATCTCTTCACCTTTCTTGCCAACCACATTTCCATCCGCATCGGTCTTGAGCGGTTCCCCGGTTTCTATATCGACATGTCCCGGATAACCGGTGCCGTCCCAGTTTTCGTGGTGATTGAGAGCAACCTCAATCGCCATCTCGTCAAAAATTGATTGTTTGTTCAGAAAGAGGCGAGCGCCGTGGAGCGTGTGCTGCTTCATGACGGTGTACTCGTCGTCGGTGAAGCGGCCGGGCTTTTTGAGAATGTTGTCCGATATCGCAACCTTCCCGACATCATGAAGAATGGCGGCCATGCGAAAACTGTCCTTGGTACGTTCAATCTCACGGGGCTCCATACCCTGTTCCCTGGCCCAGCGTTCATAGATTTCAACCGCATAACCGGCTACCCGGTTTACATGAGGCCCGGTTTCTTTTGGGTCGCGCAACTCAGCCATCTTGATCATGCGCAACAGAATGGCGCGGGTCATCTGCGCACGCTGGAGAGCTACGGTGGCATTAGTCGCAAAGTGGGTAACGAGCAGCTCGTCTTCTTTGGAGAAGGCAATGACCTTGCCTTTTGCATCCAGTTTGTTGATTACCTGGATCACGCCGAGGATATCGCCCATATTTGTGCTTAACGGTACGGCGAGCATAGAAGTACTCTTGTAGCCGGAGACCCTGTCGTAATGTGGGTTGAACCCGTAGGGAGCGCTGTCTGGAATCTGGTAGGCATCTGGAATATTGACTGCCTCACCGGTTGCTGCCGCATATCCAGAGATTGTCTGGGTGTTGATAGGTATGCTAAAGACGCTATAGATCAGTTTCTCGCCGGGGGGAAGTTCGCGCTGTTTTGTATCGTTTTGGGCATAGTTGATTGTAAGCTTTTCGCCATCGCTTATGTAGAGTGACCCGGCATCCGCACCAACCACCCTGCGGGCTTCCGTGAGGATTTTCTCAAGCAGGATGTCCATATCCTGCAACTTGTTTAATTCCGAGTCGATACCGATAATTTCTTGCAGCTTTACATTCTCGGAACTCATCTGATTCTATCCTTCCATTCACGTCCGTCTACTGGAGTACAGTATTTTGTCATGGGAGAGAAGTACCCTGACGTCTTACATCATAGACGTTTTTCAATTGATTTCCAATGTTTTCACCAGGTGCTTAATCCACGCTTACGCGTGCTCATGGGGCAGGGCGCCGTCACCGGACTCATCACATACGATATGAAACTCGTTGCAGACCGTGCACTCCTTAATTGAGTGATGCTCGGCAAAGCGATCCCAGTGTGCACGCTGGTTCGGCGTAAGTATGCCCACGCCTTTACATAATGGACAGGCATTCTCAAGTGCATGCAGAATAGAGTTGCGAATGAACTCCGATCTGTTTGGTATACCCTCAAGTGCGTGTGCCAACGACTCGTCCACCTTGAAGGTAATTACTTCACCCTTTTTCTTTCCAGCCATGCTCTTGCTCCCTACTCTCCAGCTGTCGTATGATTATCTTATCAGATATGAGTGTATGTCGTCCAACTCGCGTGCTCCGCAAAGTACTGGCCTTCCCTGTTGTTGTGTATCGGCATGTTGTTTCGCCTCACCTTCCTGCTGCGTGCCGCTACACCCCGACATGTTCACGATATACCGAGCAGTCAATACTCGCCCACGGGTTCCTGCGAGGAACCGTCCTGGGCGTGACGCGCATTGTGCGGTGCAATGGGTTTTTCCAGGGTGGTGATGACCCAGTACCGGAGCAGTTCAGCTGGGAGTATGTGAGGCGGGAGTATCGCGCTCGTCGCTCGTCGCGTCCCTCACGGTCTGAGCGTTCGCAGACGCAGCATCCCCATTTTCATGAAGATCAGCGGCATCAGCGAGATGTACATCACCCTCACTCGGATGACAATCAGTAATCCCGCGCAACAGTGCGTGTTCATTCCAGTTGTTGTGCAACAGCAGGATCGCACTCTCATGTAGTTCGTCCGCGTTCCATGGACGGGGGTACCGTTCATAACGCCCACTGGTATACTGGACGATGTACTTCACGTGTGGCCCTTCCGGCCCCGCTGGGGAAAAAAAGCCTTTGCCACGAACTACCTCTGGCGGGAGAGCCTCAAAGAAAGCATCCAGTTTGTCGCGGTCAAGCGGTGTTTCGGACCGGTAAAAGGTTGGGGTGAGCGTGTGTGCAACCGAGGTGCTCTCGGTCTCGTAGGCCTGCAGCAGCGTTTCCAGGCGTGAGGGGTCGTAGCTGCTGTGCTCAAAGAGCACAGAAAGGTCCAGCGCTGTGTCCCAGTTGAGAACCGGTGTTCGTGGCGTGTATCGGCGAATATCTGCGAGTACAGCATCTGGTGACACGAGATCGACCTTGCTCAGGAGCACCACATCTGCACCGGCTATACCCCGCCGAATCAGCGGATTGGTGTTGAACAGCTCCGCGTAACGAGTGACGTCGAGTACGCACACCACCGCGCCCAGCATTGCGGCATTGCGGAAACCGCCTGCCGCAAGGGTTTGAATAACCGGAACTGGATCGCTATCACCGGAGGCCTCCACAAATATGTGCTCAAGATCCGGGTCGGCGGCACACAATGAGTCCACCGCAGCTACTACATCGTCCCGCGCCAGACAACACAAACAGCCTGCGCGCAGCTCACGCACTGCATCGTTGAGTGGTTCAATAATTGAGCTTTCGATAGGGATCTCCCCAAACTCGTTGACCACTACTCCCACACGCCGGTCGGGAAAGGTGTGAATGATGTGATTCAGCAAGGTGCTCTTGCCCGAGCCCAGATATCCAACAACGAGGGTAAGCGGGGTCACGCGCATGATCAGCCGTGCGAGCCTGGGGCAAAGGGGCCGTAAAGTCGCCCTTCCCAGCTTTCCGTTCTGCCGGTCTCGAGCCGGTGTGCTGCTACGGCCCGCCACCCAGCGCCGAGCTTGGGAAGTGAGATGAGCCCGGTGAGAAACTCGGGGTCAAGCGGGGTTTCGTAAAAGCCACGAATAATCCGCACGAGGGGCCAGTCCGGATGCGGGCGCGATACAAGCTCAAGCGTTGCACCCGCAGCAATAGCCCCGGCCGTGATAACCCGGTAGTACCACCCGGTGGCTGCCTGTTGCTGTATAAGCAGTGGAAGCTCACGCAGGCCTGCGTTGTAGCCGAGTTTCCAGCACGGTTGTCGTGGTTCACTGAGTTCCAAAACAACCTGGTTCTGAGTGGTGGCGGTGGTTGTCTCAGTGGCCTTGGGCTTCCGGGTTGCGAGACTG
>PXEI01000453.1 GCA_003564775.1 Spirochaetaceae bacterium | reverse complement strand
GCGAAGAAATGATCGACGACTTTCTGAATGTCTTTCTTACTTACGTCGCACTCTTCGGCTATCGCTTCGACGATCTCAGCCTTAGTGAGTTTATCATTCGCCACGGTTTCACCTCCAGCCAACCCATTCTACCGGAACACTTCGCGACGCAGCTTGGCAATTGCGTCGCGACCACTGTGTCTGCGTTGGGACGCTATTGTGAAGAGATGATCGCGTTGAGTTTCTTGTGCAGACGAGACTTCTTTCGTGCTGCGTTGTTCCGTGGGTAAATTCCCTTGGAAGCAGCTGAATCAATGAGCTTTGTCAGCTCCAAATAACGCTGCTGTGCGGTTTCCTTCTCATTTGCCTGGGAAGCCTCAAGGAACTTGCGAGTTCCGGTGCGTACCTGGCTGCGAACCGACCTGTTTCGAACGCGGCGTTTCTCACTCTGACGATGCCGCTTGGCGGCAGAACCTACTTTGGTCAAACTCTGTATCCTCCATGGATTAATCCCTAAATTGAGGCTGAACGCTATCAAATAACTCCTTGACTGTCAAGGTATTCTTTGGAGCACAACAAGGTGTCCGCCAATGTCACGTACCTCAATTCGCGTCCGGCCTTTTCATTTCGGGCGATTGCTTGTAGATTAGCATAGATTACGATGGTGAGAGCAACACGATGAACTCAATATTTTTTGTGGCGGCCGTAAGCGGTTTATTATTCACATGGGATCTGCAGGTGAAACTTCTCACCGCGTTCCGATACTCTGCCACGCGAAGGTACATCAGGAACAATATCTGGAACTGGACACGAGAACTCTTTGCAATTGCTCGCTTATACGGGGGACTGCATGTGAGAATTAGTTCCGAGGTTCCAAGGGAAGACATCCCCTCGCACTGCATGATCATTGCTAATCACCAGAGTCTGGTCGATATCGCGGTTCTGTTGTTTGCCTTTCCAAATCATTCCCTGCGTTTTGTGGCCAAGAAAGAGTTGGAACGTTGGTATCCAGCTGTTTCCAATGTACTGCGGGCTCAGAACCATGTCATGATCGACCGGCGAGCAAACTACTCAAGCACCATGAAAAAGCTCGGTAGATTTGGGAGAAACAGCGCTACCGGATACTGTCCTGTGGTTTTCCCAGAAGGCACCCGCTCACGCGACGGTTTGGTGAAGACCTTCAGTGCCGGTGCGGTGCGGCGGATCCTTGAATCCAACCCACTGCCGATTGTTTCGGTAGCTGTAGACGGAGGTTACAAGGTCAGCCACTTTGAATCTTTGGTTCGCGATACTCGCAAAAAGGTGTATCGGGCACGAGTCATGCGAGTCTACCCCGCTCCACAGACCAAACAGGAGATAGCGGCGACGCTTAAGTCCGCTCAGCAGGAAATCACCCACCAGATCAACAGCTGGCAATACATGGACTCCTAAGTAACATGCTACACGAATACGGAAGCCTCCTCCCATATTTGCGAGAGCACAAATGGCGCTATGTCGCAGGTTTGCTTGCTCTAACGGTAGCAAGCGGGGGGCAGCTTTTTATCCCGCAACTCATGCGGATTGCAGTAGATATCATTGCTGGTGGAGTGTTTGATCTTTCCGAGATCGTCCCGGCCCTTCTGTGGATGATACTGATCTCAGCCGCAATAGCGGTTGGACGTTTCGGATGGCGGTACTTCATCCATGGCGCATCACGCACCATTGAGGCTAGCCTACGCGCCCGCTTCTTCACGCACCTCCTGACTCTCTCTCCGGAGTATTTTGGGCGCACGCGCACCGGTGACCTCATGGCGCGGGCAACCAACGATCTTCAGCATGTGCGCATGGCTGCGGGCATGGCCCTGGTTGCTGCGGTAGACGGAGTCTTCATGACTCTTGCTATTCTCATTATCCTGTTCATGCGAATTCCACCGCGTCTGGCGCTCCTTACGATCATTCCACTGCCAGCTATCACACTCATAATTCTCCTGCTTGGGCGCGTGATCAGCAGACTCTTCAAACGGGTGCAGGAGGGTTTTGCCAGACTAAGCGAACAGACTCAGGAAACGTTCGCTGGAATCTCGGTGGTGAAAACCTTCGTCAAAGAACACTACTTTTTGGATCGTTTTCGTGATGCAAATCAGGAGTACCAGGTACGCAATCTTAAGCTGGCCCGGATCTGGGGCTCCTTCATGCCAATTGTTGGATTTCTCTCTGGCGCCACAACCTTGCTGTTGTTGCGCTTTGGCGGTGAAGCGGTGCTGGTTGACAGCTTAAGTCCCGGTGAGTTTGTTGCGACCTTAAGCTACCTGGACATGCTCACCTGGCCGATGGTTGGCGCCGGTTTCACGGTGAACATGTTACAGCGTGGTGCAGCCGCCCTCAAGCGAATAAACTCAGTCCTTGACGAGCGCCCGGAGATTGCCTCACCACCAGATGCAGTCACCGAGGTCACAGGGTCGGAGTTGGAGCTTCGTGGTCTTCACTACGACTTCGCAGATGGAACCCAGGCTCTGCACGATATCTCGTTCAAGGTGCCTGAAGGAAGTTCGGTAGGGATTCTTGGCCGCACCGGATCAGGCAAGTCCACGATAATCTCCATGCTACCCCGTTTTCTGGATCCTCCCGTCAACACCGTGTTCGTTGGCGGAGTAGATGTGACGCAACGAGATCTTGGCGCCCTGAGACGGCAGTTCGGCATGGTACCGCAGGACAGTTTCCTGTTCTCTACCGATATCCGCAGCAATATTGGTTTTGGGGTGGACGACTTGACCGAGGACGCCACACAGGAGCTGTGCCGCATCGCTGCTCTTGACCGCGACCTGTCAATTTTTCCGCGAGGACTTGATACCATGGTTGGCGAACGGGGTGTCACCCTCTCAGGCGGGCAGAAGCAACGTATTGCTATCGCTCGTGCGCTGGCAATTAACCCCCAAATTCTCATTCTGGACGACTCACTCTCCGCGGTAGATACCGAAACCGAGGAGCGCATTCTGGCCGAGCTGCTGCGCTACAGACAAGGCAAGACAACGGTCATAGTCTCACACAGGGTGTCAACTCTTCAGCGTGCCGACCGCATTGTGGTTATTGAAGCAGGGCGGGTTACTGAAAGCGGAACACATGCAGCGCTCCTGCACGGCCGTGGCTTCTACGAGCAAGTGTATCGGATTCAACAACTTGAGCGTTCAGGGCACGCGCGGGCATAGGATAAAGGACATGGAAGACGAAAAAGTCATAAAGGGTTACGACCCTCTCATCATGAAGCGACTGCTGGCCTTCCTGCGCCCCTACAAGCTCATTACCGCTCTCGCCTTGGCGGCGCTCCTCGTCGCAACCGTTGGTGAGCTCCTGCTCCCGGTTGTACTACAGCGGGCCTTGGACCACCATGTGCTGAACCGCCGACGCGCCGTGGATTCCTCTATAGAACTTCCCGGAGATCTCGCCGCGGAGCAACAGATTCTCATTGGTGATGAGCTTTTTATCACCGAAAGCGCCTTAACGACCTTGTCACGTGCCGACCGCCGCGCCTACGAGGAAAGCGGCCTCATACGCGAGTTCCAGTATATTGTTGTTCCGCGACCCACGGATGTGAGTGCGGTCCGTGAGGCAGGTGCGCTGCTTGGCGAGACCCATGTAGCTATTCCGTTGCAAAGCTTCTCGGATCTTCCGCTGTCTATGCGTCTCGAACTACGAAGTGAGGATATTGCGGGACTGAGGCGCAGCGGGCTCCTTTTTCTTGCAGTTCTCACGGCAGTGCTGGTGTTCGGGTTTCTTCAGGTCTATACCATGGCGGTGATTGGTCAGCGCGTCATGATGGATCTACGGCTGCAGCTCTTTGATCACACTATGCACCAATCATCGGCGTACTTGTCCCGCAACCCGGTTGGCCGCATTGTGACTCGTCTCACAAACGATGTAGAGACCGTGAATGAGTTGTTCACCTCGGTACTTATGGAGCTGGTTAAAGACATAGCTCTTATGCTCGGGGTAATCATCACCTTATTTGCGCTGAACCGACAGTTAGGTTTTGTGACACTGCTCACTCTCCCACCGGTAGTGGTGTTAACCGAGTTCTTCCGGCACCGTGCCCGCGACGCCTTTCGCTCGGTTCGTCTGCGCGTGTCTGCCATGAATACCTTTCTTTCGGAACATATCTCCGGGATGTCGGTGGTGCAACTCTTTGCTCGAGAGCAAGCGGTTACCAAGACCTTCACCAAGAGTAACGACAAACTTCTATCCGCTAACCTTGGTGAGATGTATGTCTTTGCCACGTTTCGACCGCTGATTGAGTTTCTTGCAGCAACCTCTACCGCGGTTGTCATTTACTTTGGTGCCGGTTTTCTGCTTGATGGTGCCATAACCCTGGGAGTGCTGATTGCGTTCTTGAACCTTGTCAGGCTGTTTTATCAGCCTGTACGAAACATCTCGGAGAAGTTCAATCTCCTTCAAAGTGCTATGGCTGGTGGCGAGCGAGTCTTTCACCTCCTTGATGAGCGAGAGCGAATCAAGGATCATTCGAGTGTCTCCCAGCAGCAGGAGTTTAGTGGAGAAATTGAGTTCCGCAACGTTGATTTCTCATACATTCCCGGAGAACCGGTGCTCCGAAACCTGTCCTTCACGGTACCCGCAGGCCAAACCGCGGCGGTGGTAGGCTTTACCGGAGCTGGCAAAACAACAATAGTGAACTTACTCACCCGCCTGTGGGATGTAGAGTCCGGAGCCATTTTGGTGGATGGCCAGGATATTCGGACTATGCCGTTATCCGAGTTACGTGGTCTCATTCAGCCAATACAGCAGGACGTATTTTTGTTTAACGACACAATCCGAAACAACCTGACCTTAGGTGCTCCGGTTTCGGAAGAAAGAGTTATTGCAGCCGCTGAGGCGGTTCAAGCACACACCTTTATTGAGGCACTCCCATCCGGGTACGATACGGTACTTGCCGAGTCGGCGGTGAACATATCTACCGGTCAAAGACAGTTGCTTTCTTTAGCCCGCGTTGTTGCCCATGATCCGAAAATACTGATCCTGGATGAAGCAACGGCAAATATCGACACCCAGACCGAGCAGCTCATTCAGCAGGCAATGAAAACAGTGATGCAGGGCCGGACGTCAATTGTAATTGCTCACCGGCTCTCCACAATTCGGACGGCCGACACAATTCTTGTACTGTCCGCAGGTGAGCTCCTCGAACAAGGACGACATGAGGAGCTGCTTGCGCAGGGCGGCCTCTACGCCTCGTTGCACGATCTACAGTATCTCGACGCCTGAGAAGGCCTCACGCAAGCTCCAGCGGTTGTTTTGCTTGTCGTAGAAGTAGTCATTCTCTTTAAGTACAATACTGCGACCTTCGCCGCCAACAACTCGGATTTGTCGTGTCAGAACGTTAACATCAACCACACGGAATACATCGTCCTCAAAATGGACACGGTGTCCCTCATCTGGAAGCGTCTTACGTTCACTTCGATAGAAGTCATACTCGTAGGCCAGACAACAGAGGAGTCGGCCACAGGGCCCTGATATCTTCATTGAGTTAAGAGAGAGGTTCTGCACCTTCGCCATCTTGATCGAGACCGGTTTGAGTTTGTCGGTAACCCCATGACAGCAGAAACTCCGTCCGCAGACACCTTTACCGCCGACGACGCGCGACTCGTCACGAACGCCGATTTGGCGTAACTCAATACGCATGCGAAAGCGACCTACCAACTCTTTTACCAGATCTCGAAAATCTACCCTTCCGTCCGCAGTGAAAAAGAACACAATTTTGGGTTCATCTATAAGGTAGTGTACCGAAACGAGTTTCATATCAAGCCCGGTGGCGATGATCTTCGCTCGTGCGACCTCACGAGCCTCATACTCAAGTTCGAGGTTGGACTCATAACTGGCAAGATCCTGGTCTCCAGCGACTCTATCAACCGGAAGCACCTCTTTCCACTGGGATAAACTCTCCTCGCCTACAGGGCCAAGTACTATAGCGAGATCCGACCCATATTTAGTGGGCACCATAACGCAGTCATTGGTACGGAGGTTTGTGTTATCCGGCAGCCGACACAGCGCGGTCTCACTGGTGTGTAACATTCGTACAACTATATATCCGGTGGTCTCTTTGTCTTGAGCCGCCAGAGTTCGGAGTGCTTGTTCACCCATCTGAACTCGTAAACTATCCATATTGCAACTTCTTCCTTTCTCGTAATGCTTGCACTACTGCAGCAGGTTAACCAACAAACCTTCAATTTCCTGAACGCGGGCTAGGAGTGCCAGAGGTTCGGCCTGAGTCGCCATAAGGGCGCCAGCGAGTCGATCCAGTTTTTGGTCGACTACCGCAACCGTAGTGAACCGTTTTCGGTTCATGACATTTGCACCACTCTCTGTTTCCTGAACCTCCAGGCCATCACTTACAACAATCCGCAAAAACGCCTGGATTGCCTCACGGTAGCGATCAAGATTCACAAGAGTGTTGGCACGAACAAGCTCCTCGCCCAGAACGTGGATCGTGTCCAGCAGCTCCTCGGCCTCGGCACGCCCACGGGCAGATCTTTCGCTGCGGAGACCGCTACGGGTGATCTCGTCTACTGCATCGACCGTCTCCGGGCGCAGCATCTGAGAAAACCCGCCCTTCTCTGACGATGAGACTGAATC
>PXEI01000409.1 GCA_003564775.1 Spirochaetaceae bacterium | reverse complement strand
CTTCCCTTCAACTCCGGTTACTTCATGAGCTTTCGTTGTAGAGGTATAGACGCCGAGCACCTGCGACTTTCACTGCTCGATGAAGGAATCGGTACCATTTCGATTGCGGGTGGATATCTTCGGGTAGCGTACTCGAGCGTCGATGTAGACCAGCTTCCCGAGCTCTACACGGCCATTTTCCAGGCAGCCGAAAAACTCAGTGCAACAGGCTCGTAACGTGCAAAAGCGCGGTCTCGCGTGGCGAGGCCGCCCGAGAACCGCTTATCGTATTCTCAGGCTCCTGCTCGCAGGAGTGCTTTTGCTGCTTTTTGCCGCATGTTCCGGGAGAAGAACGCAGTCGGTGGTTGTCTGGACCGACCGGCCTGAGATAGCTGCCTATCTGGAGCTCTTCAACTCCGATCAAACTGAGTACTTTGCCGAGCTTGAGTACCACGAAGACCCATTGCGGCTCTTACGCACAACCAGGCGCGAGCCGGACATCATCATAGCGCGGTTACCGACCGACATTCGGAGCGCCGACCGTTTCCGCGTACTGGATTCCGTTCTGGAGGCAGCCGGGGGCGCCGGTAGCTTCTACTCGGATCTTCTCAAGACCGGGCAGATCGACGGCCGACTGCTCTTCATACCCCTTTCTTTTGACCTGCCTCTCATTAGCTACAAACATCCTGCGACCTCCGGTACGCAACCAGGCACGGAAATCTACATTGGACTGGATGAGATGCGTGAGCGAGGGGGACAGTTTAACCGCCACTCCGGCGAACGTCCGACCCATATTGGTTTTTCTCCACGCTGGGATCATGAGTTTCTTTACCTCTTTGCACGCCTTCAGGGACTGGAGTTCCACCACTCCGGACTTGAAAGCTTTGACTGGAACCGGGAGCTTCCCGACCAGATCGGTGAACAACTGGCATCATGGGTCAACGACACAAACGGAGGGCTTGATACCGAGCGTCAGTTCGAACGCCGGTATCTCAATGATCCTAAACAACAGCTTCTCATCCGTGACCGCATTCTCTTTGCCTACAACACGGCCTCTGGGTTTGCGTTACAGCCAGCAGCCTTCAGATCCGAGTTGGAGTTCCGCTGGCCCACGCAGGACGGCAGGCTTCCTGTGCTCGATGAGATTGTACATATTGGTGTACCGCGTGCGGGCAACACAACCGGAGCCGAGACCCTGGCCAGTTGGCTGCTGGATCCTGTCAACCAGGAGCGAATAATTGTAGACTCACTGAGGAAACGACTGCGAAGTTTTGGCATTGCCGGTGGGTTCTCCTCGCGAACTGCCGTAAATGAGAGCATTTTCCCACGCCACTACTCGTACCTGTCCGGACGCATCCCCCCGCCTGAGCATTTGCAGTTCCCCCACCGACTACCCAGTTACTGGCCCGATCTACGTGCCGCAGTGATACTGCCCTTTTTTCATGACCGGGCCACCGGAGTTGGCGGAGCCGACTCGCTTGAGTCGCGTCTGCAAACATGGTTGCTGCGCCGAGGCGACTAACCGGGCTCATGCCCAACCGCACCCTGCCGCGCCCTCTCAACCGCAGCTCGTCAAGCCTCTGCAGGCTATTCGCATTTGACAAATGTCACGGCTCCGGTGAATAATGTTATCAATATCTCTACATTGACAACTCTGCGTTTCAGTCATAAACTTACCACCCTAAGATAAACTCTTTTCGGAGGTTCCTATGGCTACGATCGAGCTCAAGAAGATTTCCAAGGTATACGAAGGAAATGTCACCGCAGTACGTGAAGCAGACTTCACAATTGATGACAAGGAATTCGTGGTGCTTGTCGGCCCTTCAGGCTGTGGCAAGTCCACCACGCTCCGCATGATTGCCGGTTTAGAAGACATCACACTTGGTGAGCTGTACATTGACGGCCGCCTGGTTAACGATGTCCCCCCCAAAGACCGCGACATCGCCATGGTTTTCCAAAACTACGCGCTGTATCCGCACATGACGGTGCACGACAACATGGCGTTTGGTCTGAAAATTCGCAAGTTCAGCAAGGACGAAATTCAGAAACGGGTAGCTGAGGCAGCTCGCATCCTGGATATTGGAGAACTCCTTGAACGCAAGCCAAAAGCCCTTTCAGGTGGGCAGCGGCAACGTGTTGCGGTTGGACGCGCCATTGTTCGCCATCCAAAGGTGTTCCTTTTCGATGAGCCACTGTCAAACCTCGACGCCAAACTGCGGGTTCAAATGCGTGCCGAGATCTCATCGCTGCACCATCGGCTTGACGCCACCATGGTCTACGTTACCCATGACCAGGTAGAGGCCATGACCATGGGCGACCGAATTGTTGTCATGAAAGACGGGATCATCAACCAGATCGGCGATCCACTGACCCTGTACAATCTCCCGGTTAACCGCTTTGTTGCGGGCTTTATCGGCTCCCCTCCCATGAACTTCTTCCCGGTCACTATGAAAGAAGAGGGTGGCAAACTGTATGCCGACGAAGGCAACTTCAAGCTTGAGGTGAGCGGCGCACAGAAGGATGTCGTAAGCGGGTATGTAGGTAAGCAGCTCATTCTAGGAGTTCGGCCCGAAGACCTGCATTACGAGATGGAGGCTGCGGAAGGAACCTTCATTGACTCATCAATAGAAGTAATTGAGCCGTTGGGTGCTGAAATTCACATTTTCGTGAATACCGGTTCAAACCAACTCGTTGCTCGTATCCCGCCAGACATTAAGGTTGCAGTTGGTGACAAGGCAAAGCTTGTTGCAGACCTCAACAAGATGATCTTCTTCGACTCGGAAACCGAGATTGCACTCTCGGTTGAGGCCGGAGTGAAGAAGTAAGGTCCGGTTCCTGGACAGGGACTACCATTGCTCACTATTACAGGGCCCGCCGCAAGGCGGGCCTCTTCTGTCGGTCAACACCTGGCCGGAATCAAGCTGTCTTTTGATTCCAATCCGAGTTTCGAATGTTGCGGGGCTTGAGAATGACGACTATACTGCTGAAATGACTACACCTCATGTTGCGCTGCGTGAGCGCCTTCTCGTATCACTCAGACATGTCGTAAACCGAAGTGAAGAGATTTTTCTGGACATAGGGCGCACCTTTCCCAGCTTGATGAGTGAAATGCGCAGAAGCCTTGATAACTCTGCAAGCCTGGTTGCAGGTATTTCGGGGGACAGTCAAGCTAAGACCGGCGGCACAACACGAAACGAGTCTGTAGAAGATATCATTGAAGACACGCAGAGCGACATTTCCGTTGCCGGGGACCGGTTCCAGAGCATGCACGCCGCGGATACCGAACTCTTTCACGAACTTGACGCCAATATAGAGAAGCTCACACAGCTGGAAACCCGAATAGAGGCAATACGGGAAGACTCAATTGAAATGGAGTTGGTCTCGCTTAATGCCATGACGGTTGCCCTTAAATCTGGCACGGCTGGCCGTGCATTCTCCCATATTACCGACGAACTCAAACACATCTCCATGCTGACGATTCAGCGCACTGAAGAAGTCACACGCCACGGGGAGAATTTACTCGAGACCTTTACGACCTTTCGCACCACCCTCAGTGAGGCTGGCAGTTTTCATGAGGACCTTTTTGGGGAGTTTCGCGAAAGGCTCCACGAGAGTTTCAGCCGTTTCAGTGACGGCGTGACTCATACCGTCTCGGCGCTCAACTCAATCCGCAGCCTATCGGAGCAGGTCAAGGCGCCCTTGGCCTTGATCATGCAGGAAGTTCAGGTACAGGATCTTATAAAACAGTCTATAGATCATGTGGTGATATCACTGAATGAGCTTGAAGATATCTCCGACACAGAGAGCGAGGACCAGAAGCTGGACGAACTTGCGTTCCTGCGTGCAATCCCGGACCTCTGCGACGGCGTGCTTGACGATGTACAACAGAAGCTGACCCACAGCATCTCTGTGTTCCGCGAAAACATTGAGCACGCCGAAACCAGCATGAACGCGGCCGAACAGAAACGAAAACAGTTTATTCGCCAGGGTCTTGATCACGCATCTGAACAGAACAGATCATTGCAGGGCCTGTTTGACGAGTCTTCACAAATGGTGGAGAAGCTCATTGCAGACCTCGACAGGTCGCTTGAGCTCAAGGAGAACCTCAACAAGCGCTCGAGAGACCTGCTTGAAGAGCTCCATCAACTCGAAGAATCATTTCATACCTTTGATGTCGTCGTAAGCCGCTTTCGCAGCGTAGATATTGCATCAAGAATTGAAGTCGCCAAGCAGGTTGTGCTTCAACAGATGTCCAGCACCGTAGAGGAAATGACGCAGCTGACGCACAAGATAGAGAAGGATGTCGACGACTCCCTGAGTTTCACAAAGCAGTTCATTAAGCAGACCGGTTCAATCATCCACCGGTTTCAGGATCTTTCGGCTGCAGAGGCCCCGTTTGTCAGAAGCTTCCAGAGCGATATCCGCGCTAGTTACCAACGCCTCAACGACGCGAAAACGCATATCGAGAGTTCCATTTCCGGGTTCTCACTTTTCACCGAGAGTTTCTTTGACGAGTTTCAGGCGGCAGTTGGTCAGTTAGGAGAGCTTGAAGAGCTTGCTCGCGAGATTAACTCCGTGCGGGATCAACTGCGGGAGGTCCGAGACAAGGCCGAGGCCCAGATGGCCCCGATGCTGGAAAGCCGCGGACTCAGCGAATGGAAACTTGAGAATCAACGACTTAGGTCGATCATTGACCGATTCACGATTTTTACCCACAAGAAGGTTGCCGGGGAGTTAGGCGGGTTTGATGTCGAGGTAGGTACCGAGTCGGGCGAGTTCACTCTGTTTTAGGAGTTTCAAAAAAAGTGCACGAGATTTACAACAGTCGATTCCAGCGACAGTGCATGATACTGCATCCTGGTGAGTTTTACGCCAGTGGCGAGGACCTCATTATTAGTACGGTGCTTGGCAGTTGCATTGCAGTGGTGTTCTACGATCCGATACACCGGATCGGTGCTATGAATCATTTCATGTTACCCGGAACGCTGCGCGAAGACGGCTTCTTCAACACCGAAGGCGGAAAGTACGGCATGTACGCTATGGAGTTAGCAATCAATGAGATGCTCAAACTTGGAGCCCGCCGAGAGCGACTTCGTTGCAAGGTGTTTGGCGGCGCCCATGTATTGAGAGGTGGTGGCCCCGCGCACGAGGCATCGGTTCCCCAGAACAACATTAACTTTGCCTTCAACTATCTGGAGACCGAACGGATAACGGTGGAGAGTTCCGATGTCGGGGGCACCGTCGCACGCAAAGTGCTGCTCTTTCCGCAAACCTTTAAAGTGCTACTCAAGCGCATTACCGGCACGCTGATTACTGACGTAGAAAAGGAAGAGAAGGACTACCTGCGACGGATCAAGACCGAGAGCAAGAAGCCGTCCGAACCTACCTTGTTCTAGCTGCTGCTGCGGACTGGCAATGGTGCCGAAATGAGCCGGGCAGCGTAGTAAGCCGCGGCAAGGCGCTCACGATCCTGCCCTGCGCGGTTACGGAGCAATGCCCACAGTTCCACGACGTCCTGTTCACGGATCTCGGCCTCAAGGTGCCGTTCCGCAAGCCGCGAGAGGCGCCGCATGGCTCGATCAAGTTCCAAAGCCGACCGAAACAACTCGGCACCAAGTTCATGTAACCCGTCGGCTTCGGTTGCCGTTTCGTTTTCGCGTATATGCCGTAGACTCCTGCCCGACCCGTCGGGCAGGATCTCCGCAAAACCAAGAGGCACACCGTCGGTCCGCGCCCTGTCGATTCGCCTGAGATCCTGAATCAGCGCGTGGTCACGGAACATGGCTTCATGGATTTTGAGGAACTGTTCGCGATACTGCGCGTACTCACTAACAGCCTCGTGCAAAAGGCCGCCTGCAGGTGGAAGTACCGAATCGGCGAGCTCGTAGTGGAGACGACTAACCTCGGCGTCGGCACCAGGCGCAATCTCTATGTTACGCAGTCCCGTATACGGAGAGTACACCGCGCCTACCCCTGGAGATACAAAAACACGCTGTACCGGCACGGCCGGTTCAGGAGTCCGTAACTCGGCTCGGCCCGCCCTTGCCGAAACCAGCACACCACCTTCTCTGGTTGCACTTATGTCGATATCGGCACCTGCTCCGGCGGATAGGTCAAGTCGGTCATATGTCAGCGAGCGGCTACGCCGCAGACCTGTTTCCGAGTCAGCACCATAGACCGTAGCGTGCATCCGCACCCGCCCTTCAATGAGAACTATGTGGCCGTTGCCCAGCACGAGCACCGCGGACTCAGGCGCCAACTCCAGACGCAGAGGGATAGCCAGCGGAGACTGTACATCGTAGAGGAGGAGTACGAGTTCGGCGTCTGGGCGGGTCTCAATGAGATCGTAGGACTGCAGGTCGTCGCCCAGCTCCGGGGGACTGGTCAATGGAGCTCCCCTGCGGGTTATAAAAGGCGCTTCGCCGCTCCACCCCAGAATGCGCCCAAGAACCGGCTGGGACCCACTCACCACGGCTTCTTGACCAGGCGCGGATACCGGGGTACCCAAGGCCGCAACCAGAAAGAGAGCCGCCAGGAACTTCAGGCTCACCGTCACGTGAACGTGCGGCTGTGAGACTTGTGCAGGTGCTGTGTGGGACATGCCCGCCACCTCCTTAAACTGT
>PXEI01000167.1 GCA_003564775.1 Spirochaetaceae bacterium | reverse complement strand
TGGCGGGGCAGAACCCAAGCCGCCATAATCCTACCAGCGTTCGCCCGCGAGTTCCCGGGCTTCCTCAAGACTACGTTGCTGTCTCACGGTACGATTACGTTCACGCTCGAGTTCAGCTATGACCCAGTCAAGAATGCGTCTGCCTTCCTCTCGGTCGCTCCCGGATCTTAGTTCAACTGCGCCTTCGTAGTTTGAGAACCTCTCGAAATTGTCACCGGCAGAGGAGTAGTCGCGTCGCATGGCGTTTGCTCGGGACGCACGACGTGCGGAGTTCCAGTTTCGCGCCCTCAGCGAGGAAGCAAGTTGGGTGTAGTAGTCGTAGTAACGATACGGGAGATCCCCCGCGTCGTAACGCTGCTCATGAAGATCCACGGCCCTGCGGCCAAAGGACACCGCGTATGCCGAATTCCCAAAGGACAACGGCCGCCCCGGTAGCTCACGGTAGAGCTGCCCCAGGAGGTAGTGCACCTCTCCTAGATCGGCGTTGCGTTCCAGCGCTTCAACCGCCGCATCTCGAACATCGCCTGCCATAAACAACGAGTTTAGCACTCCCCGTATCTGGCCTCGCTGGCCCATAGCGGCCGCCTTCCAGAAGTAGGGTTGTGCGAGCCCCGGGTCTTGGTCAATGGCTTGGTCTGCGTAGCTTTCGGCGCGCTCAAGCAACTCCAGGGCTTGATCGTCGGTGACGGTGCCGGTGTAGCGCCCAAGGTCGGAGATGCTGAGCTCGGCACGCGCCCGGCGCCAGTACAACTCTGCGCGATCTCTGCCAGGTGAGGCCCGGTTTACCGCGTCGTCGATAAGCCGAACAATACTCTGGTGTTCGTCGTTCTCATGCTTCAGGTCGATCTCGTCCCTGAGCTCGGCCATAGTCTGCGCGCCCAGTGGCGCAGCACAAACGAACAGCGCAACAATGAGCCAGACGACGCCTGAGCGGTGGATGGTATGGTTTGGGGTTCGCATGTGATCCTCCCTATTCAGCCTGTAGGTGCCGAAGGTACTCGGCAAACGCAACCTCGTTGGCGCCAAGTCCATGCTGGTACACAAACTCCGACGCTATTGAGGCTGCCATCACTGCATCAAGATACGCAGCTGGCACCCGTTCGGCCAGTGTGTTCATACCTACGGCGTCTAAGAGAACTCGTGGGGTGTAGCGGGAAATCATCTGGGTTCGTAGTTTGCCGTCGGCGAGGAAGGGAGATCGCATAACTGCATCTGCAATTCCGTTAATGCGTTCGCTGATCTGGTCCGAAAGCAGGGTGAAGGAGGTCTTTCGCAGCTCATGCTCCTTCCACAGTAGTTCAAACTCGGCCCGCGAGTTGTGCTGGATGCGGTCCGTAATCTCCTTTACCAACGCCAGGCGGAACGCCGACTCCTCGTGTTCAAAGCACATATCGGTGCTCCACTGTTCATCTGAAAGTGACAGCCCCGCATACACCTCAAAGGAGGAACTCGTGACACCGCCCTTGTTCGTAGAGGCGTCCTTGAACAGGAGTACGCCTGCTGACTCCAGCCGGAGGCGAGCTTCCTGCGTAATGAAGAGGTTAGCCCCCTCGACTATGATCTTCACCTTGGGGGTACCGGTCTCGTCAAGGAGAAGCTTCCAGTTTGCTACAGTTATGGCACCGGGACGTCCACCACACGGCACGAATACATCGGCACGAAAATATGAACTCAAATGGAACCGATTGCGAAAATCCTCGCCATTAGCCACCATGCTCCCGTCCGGCAGTTGCACGTCTCGGTCTGCAATGCCGACAAAGAAGCCCTGTGGGCTCAGGAGCTCGCGGTTGAACTGCTCAATGGTAAGACGAGCTGTAGCAAGGCGCCGCAGCTCAGTGCGGTTCAGGCCCTCTGGATCATAGGCTACTCCGCTGCCGTCCACTACCGCCAAGGTGGTATCGCGCGAAACAAGAATTTCGTTGCTACCCAGGTCGCCGTCCGGGCCACCGGTCTGTATTTTTGTGACATCCTCTTCCTTGAGGCCAAGCTTTTCTAGTACCCCCAAGACATAGGCGTGGACGCTGCGGGTTGTCATTCCGTAACGGTCATGCGGAAGGCCACCCAAAGATGGTGGCTTGCCGGTTGTGAAACTCTTCCAGTACGGATATCCGCGCCTGCGAGCATGCAGTGCGGCCCAGTCCATGAGGCCAGCCGAGCCTTCATCCGGCCCCAGAAAAAGGGCTGTGTCATTGGACGATGTCGTCGCTGCAACCTCTATCCCACCACCCGATACCGTGTCGTCGCTCGGGGTTTCGTGATCGGTGCCGGGGAGCAGGTCCAGTAGCGAGTCGACGTAGGCCCGAAAGGCGTTCTCGGCTGCCAACTCACCGGTTGCAAACTCGGGGTTGAGCAGCAGAATGCCCTTGGCGCCGCCTTCGGGGATATCTTTGTTCTTTCGTTGCTGGGTCGCGGCCAGGTTGTAGTTTTCCTGGAACACGGTGTCGATATTGCGTGCATATGCGTCCGGCGTGCGGCTGCGGACAATGCGTATTCCCCCACGTGAGATGTCACGAAACCGTACGTGAAAGCCAACGAACTGCCGTCCAACGACAAAGAACACTCCGTATGGCTCCTCAAGGTAGTCGCTGTCAGAAAGAAATCCGGAACGCAGGCGGAAACTCAAGGCAGCCTTGTCGGTACGGAAGAAGTTACAGCTCTCAACAAACTCGTTAAAACGCAGGAAGTAGCGCATGATCGTGCGGTCACGGTGATACGGAACGTCGCGTTGAAGCAGTTGCTCAAACTCGGCGCGCTCCTGAGCAAAACGGCCTGGGTCTGCGCCGCCGGAGTTTGCTGGTTTATTGAGGGTGCGAAAGTGGCGAAACAACTCGCGTACTACCTCCGGATGTTTGATTACGGTGCTCTGAATCCGCGCGTTTGAGAAGGTGTTCTTGGTGAAGCCTGACTGCAGTGTCTCAAGTATTCCGGCAGCCTCAGGGTTGTGTTTTACCGCATCCTGCAGCACTGCGTAGCCCTCGGAAAGCTCCGAGACAAACTGATGGGTATAGACCGCTGCAGCAATTGCATACAAGGTTTCCTCGGCCGAAAGGCCATAGGTGGTAAACAGCGCGGTGATAGGGTTGCGCGGGAGTATGGCTACGGCGTTGAGCTCGCGGCTCAGACGCTGTGCTGCCTCATGTTCAGGTGGGTCGATGTAGAAACTGAGCACCAGTGTTCCGTCGGCAAATGGTTCGATATACCGACGTTTGACCGGTACTTCAAGCCGGCGAAACAGGTAGCTGTAGCCTGTCAAGGTTTGCTGGAGCGAGCCGCGGTGCAGGCCCACCATAACCCGCACCTCACCACTGTCGCGCTTTGCCGATATCGTTGTGACCGGTGTCAGGCGCCTATGCAGCCGCAGCCAGACCTGGCGGTAGCGTTCTACGGTTTCGGGCGCCGAGCGCGCCAGGAACGACTCAGGTGCGTTGTTCAAGAAGACCGGCTTCTCCGCGTCGGCTTCTATATCAAGATCCAACGCGGGTCCGGACCTATTCTGGTCGTGCGGTGGTGTGGCGTACTGTGCGCGCGTGCAGATGTAAAAGCGGAGGGCGAATCCTCGTGAGGTGAGTCGGGTAGAGTAACTCTCAATGCGAAACCCTTGATACCGTTCCTCAATGCGGGTTTCAATCTCCAAAACACGATCTTCGCGATCCTCCACAATGTATATTGCCTTGTCGCTTTGCTCATTAATGACCTGAATGGCCACACCTTCACCGCCGTGTTTGGCGACAACCTCGGCGGCACCCAGGGTCAGAATGTGACGGCTCATCTCTTCAATGGCCGTGGTTTGGAAGTAGTAGTTATCAATTCCTAGCTCGCGAACAAACCAGCCAATTTGCTTGCGTGCGGTATCAGGTTCAAGTGCACGCGTATTCAGGAGAAAGGCCTCTATCTGTTGTAACTGCTCAAGACTTAACGGCCCATGATCGGCAATGTCCTCTAAACTCGGCATTGTTGTACTCCCGGTTCCAAAGTGTGGGTTGATCTGGTGTCTTGTATACGTTCACCGTAGCTGCAAGTATAACGTGGCTTGGGAAATACGGGTTGCAAAAATCACCCTGGCCGAGGAGAATTGCCACAACACAGATCGCTATGCGGGCTTTATTGCGATACGCGTCGGATCACTCCGTGAGGCAGATCAATGCGTGAGGCAGATCACTCCGCGAGGCGATACACACACAGAGAGGAGCGGTACATGGGACAGTTGATCTACAAGGAGTCGGTGGTTAAGTCCGGAATCGGGTTTGGCTCGGCGCTCGCAATGGTAATTAGTTTCTCGGTCAACCAGAGTATTCTCTGGGCCATGATTCACGGTGTCCTGGGCTGGGTTTACGTGGTCTACCGCGCACTCGTCGGCGGGTACTGAGGCTATGGGTGGGTCGTGGATGTACCGCGGCTTCACAGCTTCACAGCTTCACGGAAACTCTATCTGCCAGTTCAGAGCGCCTGGTTGAGGTGCTGTCAACCCGGATCTGGCTCGCTCGCCGGAGTCTGGGAGTAAGGAAGGATGGATGCCGGATATTCGGTCCGCGGCGGCGGAATCTACAGATCGCATTTCTTCCAGGCGATCTTGCGCCTTGCTGAGTTCTCCTAGTTGGAGCGCAGACTCGATAGCAATGCTCAGCGCTGCAACCGAGAAAGGCCTGGCCCCAAGGATCTGCTCGGCCCGAGCTTGGGCCGACAGGTACTCTCCCTGGAGCAAGTCAAGGTTAGCAGTGTTGATCAAGGCTGGAACATGATGAGGATTTGCCTCCAGAATCTGTTGGAAAGCTTGTTGGGCAAGGCTAAACCGGCCGGTACGGGCATGCAGAATCCCCACGCGGTTAAGTGCATTCTGTCGTGCTGCCCCGTTCAACTCTAGTTCTTCGATCTCCGCACGCAACTGCGTGATCCGCTGAACATACATGCTGGTGAGCAGCTCCTCACCGCTACGGGCAACTCGCAGGCCGACCGGCGTTGCAGAAGGGGCAACCACCGTAAAGCCTGCCGGGCCGAGAGGAATGGCCGGATAGAGAGCGCGCTGCTCGGCAAGCGGTAAGAACTCGATCTCGTCCCGATGGGTCCGAATGAGCCGGGACGCTTCTTCCCAGGCCGCGGGAAAGCCCTGATCAAGAATGGTGGTCTCGACAGGAATCCAAAGTGTTCCCGCATGCCGAATGAGTTCGCGCTGTTCACTCGCGTAGATCCACTCGTTCGATGCTGGCTCCTGGGAATCAAAGGCAATAAAGACATGCCCAGGTGAAGTCATGATTGCCGTGCTGATTCCGACTGCTTCGTAGAGCGAGGCGAGTAACGAGGCTGTGTCATCACAGTCGCCGCTGCGAACACGAAGCGTCGTGCGCGGAAATCGAACCGTGTCCAGGACGTCGCTCCGCCCAAAGACCTCGGTAAAGGGTGAGGCAGGATCCTCAATATAACGGATTCCGTACACCCCCACGGCATCGGCAATGAGCGCTGCTTGAGTCGTTTTCAGGCTCACCAGGCCACCAAGGCTCGGATCCACGGCGGCCGAGCCTTCACCGGCGCCTGCGATCTGGCCGCGGTCTGCATCACCTATGACATTGAGGGCAAAGCTCTGAACGATTTCGTCGTTCGGCGTGATGAATGACGCCAGCTTTCCGGAGTGGTCCCACAAGAGCGCGGTGTTGCGTCGCATCATCACGGTACGGTTGAGTGTCACCTGCTGCTCACTTCCGTCCTTTCGGTAGCGTAGTTCAATCCTGAACATCACCGGCATATCTTCCTGGAGGTTGAGCACCTCAGGTATGAGGGTAAGATAGACTGGAATCTCGGCCGTCGCCCCTGGCAGTAGACGCGAAACCGGGCCCGCCTGAGTTGGGAAATCGGCGAAGCGGAAAGACGTTGTGACACGTAGATCGGTGAGCGTCTCCTCTATGGTGTTGGTAATGCGTATGTGGCCAACGGGAGTGCTGCGGTAACTCCGAATGAGTGCCGGAAATATATCGCTCAAGCCTACGACCTCTACATGGGGTGGGCGGGGCGGCGGGGAGTCAAGGGCACGAAACTCTCGTTGGAACCGGCTGAGCTCGCCTGCAACATGTTCATGCTCATTGGGAAAGCCGCGTAACCGTGCGAGTGACTGTTCAAACTGCTGAACCGCGATAGTGTAAACCGGCGCCGCGCTTTCCGGACCGATGAAGCTCCGAATCTCGAGTGCCCGTTCGGCCCCCTGGCCTGCACGGTTAGCCAAGAGGAGACCTTCGCTCCGGTTGAACTGATCATTAAGCACCGGGTCAAAGGGGGCAAGGTCAAGTAGGCTGCGTCGTATCTCCAAAGCCAATCCAGGTGCGCGGGCATCCTCGTAGAGTTCGGCAAGTTCCTCAAGCACAGCGCGTGAACGTGAGGGCTCGGCACGCTGGCGGTTCAGCTCAAGCACCTGCTTGTCAAGTTCCGACAGCTCGTCTGCAAGGCTTCTATCAACGAGGCGAAACATGCGTTGAGCACTCGAGTTGAGTCCGTAGATGTAGCCGCGTTCGGCGTCAACCGCAATTGAGCCGACCATTGAGAAGTCGCCATGAAGTGGCGCCGGGAGTGACTCAATGCGCCAGATTGCTCGGCCGAGCTTGTCAAAGCGAGAGAGTGACCTGGT
>PXEI01000154.1 GCA_003564775.1 Spirochaetaceae bacterium | reverse complement strand
TGTCCCCTTCGGAAAGCTTCTGCGCGTAGGCTACACCCTTGGCAACCGGCCCGGTTATGCCACGGGTAAGAATAACGCCCAGGGCTAAGGCAAGAATAACACCCACAATAATGCCCACAATAGCTATAAAAACTACCTGGGCGCCGTCGGCTGCTGCCTGTGCCACTGCGGCGGCGGCAATGTCTTCATTGATGTGAATGAGATCGTCCAGAACTGCCATTGCTTCGTAGGCTTCGTCACTGACGTCACCAAGAACAAGGGTGGTGATGTTGTCACGCTGCCTGTCGGCCTCGTTCGCCAGAGCAATGATCTCATAGAAGTACTCAAAGACCTCCTCCGAAGCAGGCAGCATGGTGTTCTCAAACAGGGTCTGTGCTGCGGCACGGTTGCCAGCCCGGTGCAGGTCACGGATCTGTCCGGCTGCCTGATGAAAGGTGTTATGCGGAGGTCTCGTTTGGTTGAGTAGCCGTTGCAACTCTGCATTCTGGGTGGAGAAACCAGCAAGCCAGCGGCCAAAGTTGCATGCGGTAGCGTCATCGTTACCTTCAAAGACCTGGTTGGAGAGCAGCAGCATTGACACCTCGAGTTCTACTGAGTAGTGGTCGCCGCGAAACTGCTGGATATCCGCTACCAGGGCACCCGGGTCAAGTATTCCTATCCGTTCAAACTCGGCGTTCATCCGCAACCACTGGTCGTTGAGCTGAAACCATTCATCAAGCTCATTCTCAAAGGATGCGCTGAGCCGCTCTTCCTCGGCGGTAGCGGGCAAGGTGGTGAAGTACTCCCAGGTATCAAGCAGCTCTTGCCGCGCGTTGCGGTAGTTCTGCAGGTAGGTGTCTCGCTGCTCCTGGCTGAGTAGTTCTGACAGAAGGGTGCGTTGGGCAACCAACATCTCCTCGGCGGCAAGTTCTGCCTCCAGAAGCGCCTCAATACTTGGAAGGCGTACCGTGCCTATCTCCTCCACATGGCGGTTCATTTGCTGAGCACCGGTGAGTCCAAAGACTCCAACCACCGCAACAATGACTGCCACCAGTATGAAACCACCTATGAGTTTCACCCCTAAACGTATGTTCTTCACCCTTGCCTCCTTACGTGTGTCCCTTTACTTTTGGTTGACTGCCCTGCGGCATGCGCAAGGCAGAGTTTTTCCAGAATAGACAAGACCTGTTCGTACTCGTATGATTTATCCAGAAAGTAGTCGGCGCCCAACTCACGAGCGCGCACCCGGTTCACCTCACTGGGGAAGTTGGTCAGTACGACGACGCTCGGCCGAATGTCGAGCAGACTTAGCTTTTTGAGCACGTCAAATCCTGTGCCGTCGGGGAACTGCAGATCCAGTATGAGAAGATCGACAGTGTGTCGCTGCAGGTAGCACAAGGTGTCGCACACCGTCTCGGCTTCGTGAATTTCCAGAGTACAATCGGTGTTGCTTATGAGCTTGCGGACGTTTCGGCGCAGCACTGTCGAGCTGTCCGCCAGGATTATGCTCATCTTGTCGTAGCCAGAAAGGGGCTTGTGGCCGAACGACCGATTTCCGGGACTTGTCATGGGGTTAGTGTATAGCGGTATTGTTCTGCGGAATGCCACAGAATTTGTGATTCTTTTGCCACATTCTATGTGGCAAAAAATAACGGTTTAGTCAGGAATTACGATAAGCCTTACTCTATTAGCTGATGGAGCAGGACATAGCGCGTGAGCTCTGCGTTGCTCTTCAGCCTCATTTTCTGTTGGAGTCGGCGGCGGTAGGAGTTAACCGTATTGATGCTGAGTGCCAGTGACTCAGCAACCTCACGTACAGACATTCCACTACCAATAAGCAGGAGTATCTCGTGCTCGCGGTCCGAGAGCAGGGTGTGGGGCGGAGTTTCGGCACGTGTTCTGGACTGCGGCATGAACTGCTCGGCCAGCGTTTCAGAGATATATCGACCTTTGGTATACACGCGGCGAATGGCATTTACCAGCTCATCAGACGCTGCATCCTTAGTGACGTATCCGGCCGCACCGTCGGCCAGCGCCCGTAGTGCGTAACGTTCCTCCGGATGCATACTCAGAACCAGGGTTCGGAGCTCCGGAGCCCGTAGGCGCAGGTCCTTGAGCACTTCAAGTCCGTTGCGGTCGGGTAGTCCAATGTCCAGTAGCAGCACATCGATACGCCCCACTGTGGGAAGCAACTCAAACAACTGGCTGGCGCTGCAGGCTTCTCCCACCAGGCGCAGGTCGTCCTCGCTGTTTACAAGTTTGGCGAAGCCGTTGCGAATGAGCTCATGGTCGTCGGCAATGAAAACCCGGATCATGTTTTAAGCTCCGGTATCTGGGGCAGGAGCTCCAGTTGCGGACTCCATTCCGTAGAAGGGGTGGGCCGCAGGACATAGGGCATAACAAGCGTAACCCGCGTGCCCTCCCCCGGCTCACTATGTATTCGAAAGCGACCGCCCAAACGTTCTGCACGCTCGGTCATGCTGAGAATGCCGAATCCGCCGGGCGTACTCTGCATAGATTCCGGAGCAAAGCCTCTGCCATTGTCGGTGACCGTCACCAAAAAGCTGCGACTATTGCTGCGTACATCGACCCCAACCCGTGTGGCACCGGAATGACGCGCCACATTTGTGAGGGCCTCCTGTACAATGCGAAAAACCGCCAGGGACTTTTCTGCGCCAAGTTCCAGCTCCTCATTTCTGGGAGCAAACTCAACTGTTATGCCAAACTGCTTGCGGACGTCCTCTACATGCCACCGGAGCGCCTCAATAATACCGTTCGTATCGAGTACCGGTGGCCTGAGTTCATGAATGAGCGCACGAGTTTTGGTTACGGTGCTGTCCAGAATGCTACGCATGTCGCTAATGACCGGATCCATCTCGGAACGGCTTACCGCACGTTCAAGCATGGTGAGGTTTATCTTTAACGCTGCAATTGATTGGCCCAGGTCGTCGTGAATCTCCCTGGCCAGAAACGCGTTCTGCTCTTCTTTAATGTGGTGAAGATGGGCCGAGAGGTCACGGAACATTCGCTCACGCTCAATGAGTTTAAAGGCCATTTCTATATGCGCTAGGACAAACTCCTCGTTGCCCGGCGTCTTGTAGATGTACCCGTACTTGGTCATAAACTGAGTGCTGCGGAGCGTTTCACGGTCGTTGTATGCGGAGTGGAGAACCACCGGGATATCGAAATTTGCGTGGAGTTTACGTGTGGTCTCCAGCCCATTCATACATCCTGGGCCCAGGTAGATATCCATGAGAATAAGTTCTGGGAGTTCGATGTTCTCAACCCGGTGCAGACAGGCCTCACCTGAGGGCACCGCCTCGGCCTTGTAGCCGTTTTTGTTGAGAAACATCGCCAGTGTCTTGCCGAGGATCATGGAGTCGTCGACAATCAGAACTTTTTTTTGTTGAGATATCACTGTTCACTACTCTTGGCTCGTATTGTAGTGCCCGTTGCCACTCAATGCAAGAACTAGTCTCGGCTTCGCTTACGGTCTCCTATCTGCAGTATGCGCTTGCGAATACGGATAGACTGTGGCGTGATTTCTACCAACTCATCATCACGAATAAAGTTGATTGCCGCTTCCATTGTCAGGGGGCGTGGTGGAGTAAGGATCACGTTGTCGTCTCTACCCGAGGCGCGCATGTTGGTCAGCTTCTTGGTCTTACACGGGTTCACGTCCAGGTCGTTCTCGCGGTTGTGTTCGCCAACGACCATGCCTTCGTATACCGGGTCGCCAGGTGAGACAAACATGGTGCCGCGCGGTTCCAGGTTAAAGAGGGCATAGGGCACGGCACTTCCTTGCCGGTCGCTGACCAGTGAACCGGTGTAGCGGGTAGGGAAGTCTCCACGGTAGGGTTCATAGCCCTCAATGTACGCATTCATAATGCCGGTACCGCGCGTGTCGGTAAGCAACTCGTCGCGGAACCCGATCAAGGCCCGCGAGGGAACACTAAACTCAAGCCGCGCCCGACCGTTACCGTGGTTGACGAGCCCAACCAGGCGGCCGCGTCGTACCGAGAGTTTCTCGGTCACGATTCCGGAGTACCCATCACCGCAGTCGATGTATACACGCTCAATCGGCTCCATTCGTACGCCATCGCGATGTTGGAAAATTACCTGGGGCCGGCCAACACATACCTCAAAGCCTTCTCGACGCATTTGCTCTATGAGTATTGCCATTTGGAACTCACCACGCCCGCTGACCAGAAAGCCTTCTTTGTCGTCGGCATCCTCAACCCGCAGAGAAACGTTCTGCAGCGTTTCGCGGTGCAGCCGCTCACCAAGTTTAGTGGCTTGGACGTGTTTCCCTTCGCGTCCGGCAAAAGGGCCGGTGTTGCGGAGAAACTGCATGGCTACTGTAGGCTCATCTACCGTTATGCGACGCATGGCCCGAGGCGAGTCTTTGGTGCAGATGGTGTCACCAATGTGAACCTCATCAAGTCCGGACAACACAACGATGTCCCCGGGTTCTACCCGAGCAGCGTCGGTTATGGTCAGGCCGTCATAGACCTGAAGTTTGTTTACCTTGAGCGGTTTGATCTTATCATCTGCGTCTATGCGAATGAGTCCTGCCGCGGCGGCAACCGGCTGGTTGTGAGTCTTGCCAATAGCAAGTCTCCCAAGATAGTCGGAGTACCCCAAATCACTCACCAGCATCTGGAAAGGTCGGTCGGGGCGCAACACAGGCGCCGGGATCTCCTCTACAATCATGTTAAGCAGCAGATCAAGCCCCTCGTTGGGGGCGTCGAGACTCCGTTTGGCTATGCCCTCAAGCCCAATAGCGTAGACCATGGGGAAGTCGAGCTGCTCGTCATTGGCGTCGAGATCTATAAAGAGTTCGCTGACCTCCTCAAGAACCTCGTGCGCGCGCGCATCCTTGCGGTCAATTTTGTTAATGACCACAATGATCTTGAGGCCCGCCTCAAGGGTTTTGTTCAGCACAAAACGAGTCTGAGGCAACGGCCCCTCGGCTGCGTCTACCAGGAGCAGGGCCCCGTCGGCCATGGACAAAGCGCGTTCTACCTCACCACCGAAATCGGCGTGCCCCGGGGTGTCGATGATGTTGATTTTGACATCGCCCCAGCGCACAGCGCAGTTCTTGGCTGCAATGGTTATGCCGCGCTCGCGCTCAAGATCCATGCGGTCCATAAGTCGGTCTTCCACCGCCTGGCCTTCCCGGAAAAGGCCGCTGTGTCGAAACATTGCGTCGACAAGGGTGGTTTTGCCATGATCAACATGGGCGATAATAGCTATGTTGCGTATGCCGGGATTTGTTAGTGTTGAAATGGGTGTCTCCAGACAAAAATAAGACTACGAGAAGGGGCTGAAAGTCAAGCGGGTCGGTACTCAGCGCGCAGCGACGCAACTCGAAATGCGGATTGCTCACTTTCCCACTGCACCTTGACCCTTTCCCGGGGAGCCTTTAGCCTAAGAGTGTATTTTTTTGTAGACACAACCGGAGGAAAGAATGGACAAGAACCAAATCAGCAACAACGAGACACTCGACAAGGTGTACACCGCCGAGAATCACGAAGAATTGATGGATGCGTACAAGTCCTGGGCCGGTGATTACGACAGCGATCTCCTGGGATCCTTTGGCTACGTTGCGCACATCGCCTCGGCGCGCGCGCTGGATCGTGCAGTCGGATCCAAGACCGACGCAGTGATTCTAGATGCCGGTAGTGGCACGGGCCTTGTGGGAGAAGAGCTCAAGAAACTAGGCTACACCACGATGGACGCGCTTGATTACTCACGCGAAATGCTTGACGAGTCTGAGAAGAAAGGTGTTTACCGCAAACACATACAGGCGGACATGAGCAAGCCGCTTGAACTCGCAGACAACAGCTACGACGCGGTGGTCTGCACCGGAACCTTCACCTATGGTCATGTCGATGCCGACGCTTTTGATGAACTGGTACGGGTAACCAAGCCCGGTGGGGTGATCTGCTTCACTATTCGTGAGGGTGCGTACAAAGATTACGGTTACCGCAGCCGGATGGTGGAGCTTGAGCACCGCGATGCCTGGGAGTTGCTCAGCATGTACGACACCGACTACCTCAAGAACGAGGGGACAACCTGCAAGATGTGTAGCTATCGGGTGCTGTGATAGAAACGGGTGCCGTTATTAAGAAAAGGCGCGCTCAACAGAGCGCGCCTCAGAGCTACGTGAGCATTTCGGTCAGACGTGGTACCGTTTCTGAGGCATCGCCCCACACGGTGATCACATGATCCTGCTCGTAAAGTACGTTATCTACGCCTGAGTATCCGGGTTTTTCATCAAGGTTGCAGACCACAACGTTCTTTGCATCCCCTGCGTTGAGAATTGGCATGCCAGAGATTGGGGTGTTCTCGGCGGCGTTGGCAGCCGGGTTAACTACGTCGCAGGCGCCTACAATAAGCGCAAGATCTGCATGTGCGAACTGCGGATTAATGGGCTTGAGATCCATGAGCTTGTCATAGTCAATTCCAACCTCGGCCAGAAGCACGTACATATGTCCAGGCATTCGTCCAGCAACGGGGTGCATGGCAAACTTCACCTCGGCGCCGTTTTTCTCAAAGGCGTTGAGCAGCTGCCGCACCGCATCCTGTGCATGTGACACGGCCATACCGTACCCGGGTACAATAATGACTCGTTTG